>CAJKKX010000029.1 GCA_905200565.1 uncultured Lachnospiraceae bacterium | reverse complement strand
TTGTCCGTACCTGTCGTATCTCTCGTCTGAATGGTAATCGTTGCCTCCGGCAGTCCCTCCGCCTCAGCCGAGATCACCGTCGTCCCCTCGTAAAAGGAACGGAATTCTATGCTTGCTTTTCCATCCCGCATGGATTTATCCGGAGTAAAGGTATACGTCTTTCCGCCCGGCAGGATACCCGGCCCCTCTTTTACGGTCAGCGTTACTTTCCTCGTATCACTGACCCAGTTGCCGTCCTGATCCAGCATCGTGATGGTCAGCTTCGTATCCTTCTTTCCGTCATTCGTAATCTCCGTGTCGGAGGCCGTAATCTCCATGCGCTCAGCCGTGCCGCTCACAGAAGCCTCCCTTGCCACTCCGGTATTTTTTTCCCTGTACCAGTACCAGGTATTCAAAGGCAGACGATAGTAATCAATAATTCCCATCTTCGCCAGCCCGTCGCCGCCGATCGTTCCGTGGTGGAAGGCGCACCACAGACTCAGACCTGCGCTTCCTGTTTTCAGGGTATATTCTTCCACGGAACCTCCCTGAATCTGGTCATAATAAGGGCGGTACTCCCCTGGTCTGTCCTGTACTTTCGAGCCGTATTCAGCCACCACATTCGGCATCCAGTTATTTTCGAACTTTCCGCCGTCTCCATTATATCCCGCGATGTCACAGATCTCCAGGCTGTCATAGCCTTCTCTCTGGCATCCTCCCATGCCTGCTTTTCTGGTCGGGTCCAGCTCATGGGCGCGGTTCCGCATCTTATTCACCAGAGCCTTCGCCTTATTCTGTGTGCCGCTGGCCGTAAAGAATACTTCATTTCCCATACTCCAGTTGATAATAGACGGGTGATTCCGGTTCACCCGGATCATCGCCTCCAGAGATTCCAGACAACTGTTCTCAAAAGCCTCTTCGTCCTCCGGATTCTGCGGATAGGCGTCCTTAAACCAGTCGGAAGCGCTCATTGCGGCGTCCGCATCCTTTCCTGCCGAGCCGCCCATTCCCCAGAAATTACACTCGGACCAGAACAGGATTCCCAGCTCATCGCATGCCTTTGCATAGGACGGATCATGGGGATAATGGGAACCACGGATGAAGTTCATACCGCATTCCTTGATCATTGCCACGTCACGGTATAATCCCTCGTCCGTGACCGCATCCGCAAACCCTGCATGATCCTGATGGGCGTTCGCCCCATCCAGCAGAACCTTTTCCCCGTTCAGATAGAATCCGTCGTTTTTGTACTGCGCCCAGCGGAATCCGAACGAGGACTCATAGACGTCTGTCTGCACCCCTCCGCTGGTCACTGTGGTATAAACCTTGTATAAATACGGGTGCTGCGGACTCCACAGCTCGATACCGGAAATCTGCCGGCTGACCGCGTCAAGCACAGCCGTCTCCCCCGCTGCCACGGTCGCTGTCTCCGAGGCAAACTCCGCAACGGTCTTTCCGTCCGCATCGGTTACCTTGTGGAACACCTGTACTTCCTTCTCCTCATCAGAATCGTTCTCGACCTCTGTCTGCACCCGCACATTGGAGCGCTTTGCCGAAAGATTGGCCCGAATTTCCTCCTCTGAGGGGAACTTGGTAAAATCAATGTTTGCGGCGCTTTCGTCAAATCCGGGATTCGTAAGATCCGGCGTCGTGACATAAGTGCCATACTATGCCACATGTACATCCTCTGTCACATTCAGGTACACGTCCCGGTAAATACCCCCGGTAAACTGATGGTCTCCGGCACGGGGCGCCAGGTCATGCTGCCAGATGTTGTTCATCCTTACCGCCACCAGATTGGTTCCCGTGTGAAGATAGTCCGTAATATCATAGACAAATCCCGAATATCCTCCCTCGTGGGTTCCTGCTTTCTGTCCGTTTACATAGACCTCCGCTACCTGGAAAACACCCTCGAATTCCAGTTCGATCTTCTTATTCTTCCAGTCCTCCGGCACCTCAAAAGCCTTTCGGTACCAGCCGTATCCCACGTAAAACTGTCCCGCCATCTCATAAGGAATGCTGAAATTATGCGGGATTCCCACGTCTACCCAGGAAGAATCATCATAAGAAGCTGCCTCCGCTCCTTCTACATCGTTTCGAATAAACTTCCAGTTGCGGTTGAAATTTACCTGTTCTCTTCCGGTTCCTTCTTTTTCCCTCTCGGCTTCTTCTGAATACACCTGTTCCACGCCGCCCAAGCTTTTCGCATCTGAAGCCAGCGCCGACATGGATGGCGTCAGCATTGCCGCGCTCATCATAAGCGCCAGAAGTCTTTTTCCTGTTCCTTTTTTCCTCATTTCTTATCCTCCATTTCCTGTCTGTCATGGCTGTTTTCCCAGCCGCTTTCTATCCTGAAAGGGGAGATCTCCCGGGGATTCCCCTGAAAACGAAAGGTTCTGCCTAAAAGCCAAGACTGGTATCCAGCCCTTTTTGCTCCTCTGGCAATGCGTCATATTTTTTTCTGTATATCTCAAGAGCCTCTTTATAACCTGCATCCTCCAGCCCCTGCACGAAATCTTCCCAGTCCTTCTCCATGTCCAGTTCTCCTGTGATAAATTTCAGATACTTCTCCTGGGTGTATTTATTTAAGGCATCCGTAATTCCTTCCAGTATCTCCTTCTCTTCTCCGGTAAACGCCAGCGTCTTTTTCGGCTCATAAAAAGCGAACTCCTCTGCCCTGGCATTTGCCTTCGTAATCAGCTCCCTGTCCCTGGCGTCCAGCGTGGCGTCCGAGCAGTCCTGGTCGATCGGAACCCACATGCCGCTTCTGGCATCCAGTCCCTTTTCTTCCCTCTCTGCTTCTCCGATCAGCCATTTTTTGTCTCCGTCTTTCATTTCATAAGTCTCGTCTTCCACTCCCCAGTTTACCAGATCAATGATTTCATCCGAATACTGATAATCCAGCAGAGCAATCATCTCGTCAATATATTTTGAACGGCTGTTGACGCCTACAGCAAAATGTCCCCTTGAGGTAGGAGCCTGAACATCGATCAGCCCCTTTCCAAGCTCCGTATCCATCGGCGTAAGCGGCGCCATCTCAAACGCCGGGTTCTTCTTTTTCCCTTCCCCGTTCCAGTCTCCCTGCGCCTTTGTATTCAGACAGCACAGGTATTCGGAAAAGAGAAAAAGCGTCTTTCCATCCGTAATATTCTTTACAAACTGTTCATCCGAAATGGTGGCAAATTCCGGGTCGATCAGTCCCTTTTTGTAAAACTTCTGAAGGGTAGCCACCGCCGCCCTGAATTCTTCTGTCGCCGGGCCATATTGATACACCAGCTCTTCATTATCCAGGTAAAATCCTGTTCTGGTATGATACAGGCCCAGCAGATTTTCCAGCCCCCACTGGTTTCCGACCGGAATGCTGTCCGGATACTTCTCTTTCAGCTTCACCAGCGCGTCATACAGCTCCTCCAGATTTTCGGGCGCTTTGATCCCCTCTTTCTCAAACAGATCCTTCCGATATATCGACTGTTTGGGCGCCTGCCCTCTGGTATTAAAGGTCGTCAGACAGTACAGACGCCCCTCGCCGTCCGCTGTGTCATTGTAGATGGCGGGAATCTTCTCCATCCATGCCCGCAGATGCGGCATCTGATCCAGATAGCCGGAGAAATCTACAAATTCCCCCTCGTCACAAAACCGGTCAGCGGCCTCTTTCCACGTCTCGAACAAATCCGGAAGCTCCCCCGAATGAAATTTCTGTTCAAATACCGCAGCATACTCCGTGGGTGAAACGATCGTCCATTCAATCCTGATATTTGTTTTTTCCTCCAGTATCCTGTCGATTTCCCTGGTTCTGTCCCTGTTAAAATCCCGTACCATTGCCGTAATCGTGATCTGCTCATTTAAGGGGAAGGTAATCTCTCTCCTCCGGCCCTCCGCCGTCTCTCTGATATCCGGCCCAGGTTCTCCTTTTCCCCCGCTGCCTGCACAGCCAAACAGCATACACGCAAGTACTGCCATTACTGCAATTTTTCTTCCTCTCCTTCGCATCTTCCCTTTTCCTTTCCTGTTGACGGAACATCCTCCGCATTGTATACTAAAAAAAATCTGTCCGGAGGAGTGACCCCCTGTGTATCGCAAATTGATTTTCCTGATTTCCACGAAAAATAAAGATTCCTTTCGAAATATTCTGCTTTTTTTCGCGCTTTTCTGCGCGCTGATCATTCCGCGCTGATCATTCTTCCCTGCTCCGTCATCACTTACCATGCGGACGGTCTGATTACCCGGAAGATCAGCGCCAACAATAAGAACTTTCTTCATGCCGCATCCAGCACTCTGGACAATGCTCTTTCCTCGGCTTCTGACCAGGCGATGGCTTTTGCCCGCAGCAACTCTTCTGATTACCACACTTTGCTTCACACAGAAGATCTCCGTCATACGGCGGCTTCTCTCGCCCTGTACCATTTTGATACGGCGCTCAGAGAGTCCCTGTTTAACTCCGATCTTTTCTCGGACGTTTTTTTATATTTTAAAAATCCAGGCATCGTTTTCACCCAGAGCGGAACCTTCAACGCAGAGGACTTTTTTACCAGATACCGGGTATTTGAGGACTATCCGGAGGATTTTTTTGATGAACTTATGAAAAAGGACTATAAAAATACGCTGTGCCCGCCCACAAATATCCGCACCTGCACCACCACCGGGCAATTCTCCGATTACGGCAGATGCCTTCCTTTTGCTGTCAATCTTTCCGGTTACCGTGCATCCGACGCCGTCCTTGTTCTGCTTGTAAAGGAATCCCTTCTGAACCAGACCCTGGGCCGTCTGAACAATGACCAGACCAGCTATTTATATCTCCTGGACACCCAGTCCCGGACGATTTTAAACCAGCCTGCCGAAGAAGATTACGCCTCCATCCTTGCGCTCTCTGCTTTTGACTGGAATGCTTCCGAAGGTGAAACCATTTGCAAAGCGGACGATACCTACCGCATTTATTGGAAAAAATCTCCGGTTCACAAACTCCTTTACCTGGATGTAGAACCCGGACTCCTCATCACAAGGCAGCTCCATTCCTTTCTGGCGCTGACGCTTGTTGTCATGCTGACAGCCATCCTTCTGGCAGTTCTCCTTCATTTTATCCTCTTCCACCGGATAAGGGAAACCGTATCCTCCATCCTGAAACGGCTTCATCAGGCGGATATTCCTTCCCTGCCGATACAAGCCCCGTAAACACCGGTTTTCAGGATCTGCGCGCAGCGGTGGAGCTTCTCTGCGAACGTCAGGAAAATGACCGGCCCCAGCTTATAAACGCATTCTTTTCCGGCCTTTTTACCGGAAATATGGAAACAGAAGCCATCGATTCCTTTTGCAGCCGGCTCTCTCTCTTCGCCCCGGACGCCGTTTTTTGTATTGCTATTTTTAAATTAAACCATTTAAAAAATGGCCAGCCTGTGCCGGATCTATCCAGCGCCTCAGACACTCTTCCAAGTCTCCAGGAGCTTTTTCGCAATCTCCCGGATTCCTTTGGATACCGTGTCTCCTCCTCTCCTTCTTTCTTCCTGTGCTTTATGGATGCCCCGGATGAGACACTCATTAAGAGAAAGCTTTACGGTCTGGAACTCTATCTGAAATTAAAATTAAAAGATTTTCCTTCCGAATACAAAGGCGTATTCAGTCCTGTTTTTCAGGATATCCATGAGACCTTTCATTTTTACACCCAGGCTTTGAATCTGTTCGAAAGCCACGGAACTGCCGCCGATAAAACCATGTATACACAAGAGGATATTTCGGCCTCCCTCGGAAAGCTGCTTCCCGAACACAAGAAGCAGGTGACCTCCCTGCTGAAAACAGCCCCCGGCCAATGTTCTGCCTATGTGGAGAAATTACTGTCGGACTTCCGGCAAAAAGATATTCCTTTTTCCCAGCTTCGTTCCATCGTCCAGGAGATTCTTTTCCTTTTACAGGAGGACCTTTATGAACAGGCTATCCGTTTTTCTTCTGTATTTTCTATGGAAGAACATGAATTCCTCTCCGTCCTCCATGCAATTCTTCTGCCTGAAAACCTGAAAAATTTTGGATGCCATTTTTTCCATATTTACGCATCCCTTCAAAAAAACAACGGTTCTGCCGTCAGTTCTTCCGAACAGACTCTACTGGACTTTATAGACAGCCATCTGGCGGATATTCATCTGACCCTGCTGGCGGATGCTGTCGGTATGAACCAGAATTATCTCTCCCAGTACTTTAAAAAACATTTCGGGATTACCTTCGTGGACTATGTAACACGAAAGAAAATCGACCGTGCAAAAGAACTGCTGGTAACTACCTCCCTCACCTGCAAGGCCATCGGAGAATCCCTGGGCTATCACGACCCCAATGTTTTCACACGCACCTTCAAAAAGATGGAGGCCATAACGCCAAACGAATATCGCCGGATTCACCAAAACTAATCTCTTTGGTTTTTAATTTAGTAAAAATTATAAGGAATTTACTGAGAAACTGCAATCTTCTTTCTGTTAGATGATAGACTTATTTTCAGATATGGCTTATTTTCTACGATTTTAGCGATTATGCGGGGACTATCCCGCATAAAACGCTGCTGCGATCGCCCCCGGCCCCACATGGGTTCCGATCGAGCTTCCAATGGTGCTGACAGGAATCTGTTCTGTTTTTCCCCGGTAGAGCGCTGCATTGTCCGCCAGGTATTTTTGCAGTACGGCGTCGGAAAGCCCGCTGTAAGCCAGACAGTACGGCATCTCAAAGTCAATGTCCCCCGACTTTTTTACGTATTCCGTCAAAAGATTGTTCCCGTTCTTCGAACCCCTGGCTTTTCCTAACATAACGACTTCCCCATGCTCAATCGCAATCACTGGTTTTATGGACAAAAGTGTCCCCGCAAGCGCGGCCGTCTGCGAAATTCTGCCGCCCTTTTTCAGATATTCCAGCGTATCCAGCAATGCAATCACACGAATATCCCCTTTTTTTCGTTCCAGCGCTTCCGCAATTTCCGGCGCGTTTTTTCCCTGATTTCTCAGTTCCAGCGCATACTCCACAAGAATCCGTTCGCCAATGCACACATTCTGACTGTCCACAATTGTGACGCAGTCCTCATAACCCTCTCTTGCAATGCAGGCGCTCTGATAACATCCGGAGAGTGCAGAAGAAATCGTAATGCACACGGCGGTATCTCCGTCTTGCTTGATTCTCCTGAATCTTTCTTCGTACTCATAGGGTGCGATCTGGCTGGTCGTCGGCAGTATCTCCGACTCAATCAGTTTTTCAAAAAACTCCCGATGCCCCAAAGTCACCCCATCCAGATATTCCACTTCTCCGAACATGGTCTTCAGCGGCAGAATATCCAGTCCTGCTTCCTTCGCCTTTTCCTGTGTAATGTCACAGGCAGAATCTACAATAATTTTAACGCTCATAAACTTTACCTCCACTATTCTCTGTTTACTACCGCAACGGTTTCCTTTACCAGCCCGGTCAACTGTTCCACTCCGTCCTCTCCCAGCGCTTCCGTGACCGCATCCAGGATTTTCATGACCCGCTTATGCTCCTGCTCATACAGCGCCCTGCCTTTTTCCTGCAATTCAAGATAAATCTTCCGTTTGTCCTCCATACTGCGTCTTTTACAGATCAGCCCATTCTCTTCCATTGCAGTTGTCAGCCGGTTTATCTGCGATTTCAGAAGCTTCATTCTTTCGCAGAGATCCGTTGCCGTCAGCGGGGCTTCCTTCCAAAGAGCATTGCGGTACAGAATGCCGCAGATCACGATCTCATTAAAAGAAACCTGAGAAAGCATCCGGTTTCCCCGGATACATACCGACATTTCAACCCATGCCTGCAACAGATTTTCCTGAAGTTCTTTTTCCATTTCAGTCTCTCCATTTTTGTTCACTTTATATACTGTTTACTTTTTGAACTATATCGTAAGCCTTCGTTTTTGTCAAGCGATTTTTCTGTCACCTAAGGGACTTATCCGGCATATTTTTATAATAAAAGAAAAGCAGAGGCGCTTATCATGCACTGTCAGATGGAATTAAGCAAAGTGACCACCCAATATGTATCCCGTTTTTATGATCTCTTAAATGAAATGCGGCGCAAAATGACAAATGCCGGATGCACGGACAGTATTTCCCACAATTTTATCGTGCAGATGCTTCCACACCACCAGACCGCGATTTACATGTCCCATAACCTTCTCCAATACACCACCTGGATTCCTTTACAGAATCTTGCGGAAAACATCATTAGAGAACAGACAAAAAGCATTGAAGATATGACAAAAATCCTGAACCGCTGCTGCCTCTATACCAACACGGAACAGGATCTTTCGTCCTATGTAAACGGCATCACCTCTTCACCGTTCATGCGGACATCAGCCGTCCCATCTGCTTTCAGTTCAATATAAGACTCGCCATTATCATAAATCTCGTCAAAGGGATGCCAGAAATCTGAGTCATTTATTCCTCCAAGATCCATACCCTGAATTTGATATCCCTGATATTTTCCAACCGCCCATGCCGGATTCAGTGCCGGATCAGGGGCCGGTATTGGGGTTGGATCCGGCGTCGGAGTCGGATCAGGGGTCGGGACCGGTGTTGGATTCGGGATCGGCGTCGGAGTCGGATCAGGGGTCGGAGTTGAATCCTGTGTTGGCGTAGAACCCTGCGGAGTTCCTGCCGCTTCCTTTACTGTAACGTTGATAACCTTCTGAAGCACCTTTCCCTTCTTGTTTTTATTTTTTGCAGTCACTGTAATCTTTGCTGTGCCGGCTCCCTTCGCCGTAATCTGAAGCGTTGATACACCGCTTTTTGCCTTTTTTGAAGGCTTTTTTGTAATCTTTACCGCGGCTGTCTTCTTATTTGAGGATTTTGCCTTTACCATCAAATCCTTAGCCGCAGATTTCTTTGTACTCTTCACCGTCACCTTCACGACCCTGCTTTTTCCTTCTTCCAGCGTGACGCTGTCCACTGATACCGTCATTCCTTTTACGGTTTTTTTTGCCGCAGCCTGCACCGGTACTGCCGGAGCTGGCGCTGCTAAGACAGCCGCCACGGCAAACGCCAGGACTGAAGCAAAAATTTTTGTGCATATCCTTTTTTTATTTCTCATAAACTTCTTCCTTCCTAACTTCATCTGTTTACATCCATTCTCGTGGCTTACCGATACCTGCCAAACCACCGGAAGCGTCAGAACTTTCCGCCCCCGCCTCCATGTGTTCTGCCGGAGGAAGATGTATGTGTGCTGCTTCCCGAATCCTTCTCCTTCGGTTTCTCCGTGCGGTCAACCTTCCGGTATAAGAAAAGATCCCGCCTTTCGGTAACTTCCATGCTGCCTTTCCGTACATAGCTTCCTGCCGCTGCCTGGCTGCCGACGGTCTTCAGCATCCTCTTCATCCTGCCCACGATCAGCAGCGCCAGCGCGATTCCCACCGCAAGGGCTATCGGAATCCACATCAGCCCTAACGGCTCGCGGGGCAGATTCGATTTATCATACGGCTTGCCTGTCCTCGCCTGTGTGAGGAAGGCGTCGCACTGCTCCGCATAAATGCCAAATGCCGCCGCATAATTTCCCTCCGAAAGTTCATCCAGAAACCGCCCGGACAAATACTTGATCCCTGCGTCCGTAAAGGCGGTTATCCCATAACCATGTGTGGAAATCCACCAGTCCCTGTCCTCCAGGCTGACCAGCAGCAGCACGCCGTCCCTGCCTTCTCCATAGCCAAAATCGCAATACTCAAAAAGATCGTCCGCATACTCTTTTGCCGTGCTTCCCTCCAACGTGTCCGTAGTGGCTATTGCAACCTCAAACTCCTGCCGCACGCTGATTTCATCGAGCTTTTCCAGAAGCGCCTCCTCCTCGTTCTCGCCTAAAAGATCAGCCATATCCATCACCCGAAAATACTCCCCTGAAAATCCATCTTCCCCCTCTGCTGCAAAAGCCGGAAGAACTGCAAGAAGGCAGAGCAGAAACGCCGCTAAAACAGATAATGTCTTTTTCTTCATTTTCCCGTCCCTCCTTACAAGATTTCCGCAAGCCACAGCAGCCAGACTACACCATACGCCGCAGCGCTGCACAAAGCTGCCAATCCTATGATCCATTTTCTGGCAGCAGACTTATCAACGGGAAGGTCTCCTACAAATTTCCCTGTCTGCCCATTCATGGCAAAAGTATACTGGCTGCCGTTCCAGGTGGTGTTTAAAAGCCACACCGGATAAAGGGCGTACCTCGCTTCTCCACTGTGCAGCCGGACGCTGCCCGACTCCGGTATAACCGTCGTATATCCCTCCACTGTATCAGCAAAAGCATCCTCCGTACTCTTTTTAATGCGCGCGTTCGCCCTCTCAACGCTCTGTCTGGCATCCAGATCGTATTTATCAGCGAGATACCCTGCCAGATACGCCGTCCTGAAATCCACTGCCCCTGAAAACTCAAACGGCTCGATGGATTCCATCAGGTCATCCGTCATCTTTGAAGAGCCATTGACCGGAACACGTTCAAAGCAAATTTTTCCTCCACGGCTGACCGCGAAATAGCTGGTTTCCCGATACCTGTAACTACTGTCGCTCCATGTCCTGACCTTTGTCGCCTTATAGCAGATGTCCGCATCCGCCGATGCGTCAAAGAGCCAGAACGGGACGTAGATTCCCTTAATCTCATCGATATGGTTCTGGTCCCTGAAAATGCCCGGCAGAAGCCTCTTGCCTCCATAATGCTTTTGCAGCGCTTCCTTCGCCGCCTTTTTATCCAGCTTGAAGGGTATGATAAAATCCGGCTTTAAGGCTCCGGAAAACTGTCCCATCATCACCACCGGGTTGCCGCAGAAGGGACACGAAGCCGCCGCGGCGCTCGCATCGCCTACGATCTCACCGCCGCAGGATTTGCAGACAAAGGTTCTGAGGCTGTCCGTCTCACCTTCCTGCCATTCCTCTCCTGCCGCAATCTCCCACTGCATATCATCCTGCTGCTCCCTGGAAAGCTCACTGTCATAAACCTCCAGCGTTTCTATTTCAAATTCTGTATCGCAGAACGGACACTTCATCTTCTGCAAAGCGCTGTCAAAGGCAATTGCGCCTCCGCAGCATGGGCATTTATATTCCTGTAACGAACTCAAAATATCCCTCCTCTCTCACTGTACAAGCCCAAATCTTTCTCCCTTACTGAATATCGCCATCATCAAAAGGATCCCCGCATTCCGGACAGAATTTCGGCGGATGCGCCGGGTCT
>CAJKKX010000028.1 GCA_905200565.1 uncultured Lachnospiraceae bacterium | reverse complement strand
CCTGGTGTGCCGCCGCCGCATTATCACCGACATTCAGATCGTCCACACGCATTGCCAGATCTCTCTTGTTTACAAAATTATCCATTGCGCCTGCCGTTTTCAGGCTGACGCCCTGGCTGTTTTTCACAGAATCTACCAGATCAAACGCCGCCTGGCTGAATCCTCTCTCATCAATTCCAATATAGGACTCTTCAAACCATCCTTTCTGCTCCAGATGAGCGATCAGATCTTCCAGAAATGCCGTCCATACTGTGTTATATCTGTCACTTCCCGCTGTAAACGCCTCATACTTCAGCGTCCCATTCTCCCAGTATGTAAAGGAACTATGCCAGGGAGCAATGCTGTACAGTACGATTTTATCTCCGATTCCCAGAGATTTGCAGAATTCAACCCATTTGTCAAAATCTGTATAATCATAGCTGAAACTGCCGTCGCTGTTCTTTGTCCATTTAATCATGGACGGATAATGCACGTCATTCGCACTGTAAGTCTGTCCGTTCCATGCTTCCTCCAGGATCGTCGCCGTAATCGCATGTCCGCCGACCTCCTTATATTTCAGCATAGAAGAACGCATAATCTCAAGATGCTCCGCTGAAAATGGCGTGACACCGTAATATTCCGCGCTGCTGTACGGATACTGCCACAGCTCCACATCAAAAGTACCGGCCATTTCCTCAATATCCGGCAGTGTGGCGTTCTGTACGGTCACCTGATACGTAAAGGTAAGCGGCTGCTCAATGCCGTCCGCTGTCGCTTTCAGCGTTCCGGTATAATTTCCTGCCCTGGCGTCTTTTGGAATATTGAATTCCACCCAAACCGGCTGAAGCTTCTGAAATCCTATATCTATCGGCGATGTCTGATAAAGAATATCCGACGCCTCGCTCCTGTTTGCCCCGGTAGCCGCCGGCACTTCTCTGGTCGTACTTCCATAGCCCAGATAGCTGCCATTATATGCTTTTGTAGATTTTATAAATGTTGCAGTTACATTGTCCTTTGAAATCATATCACTGCCATTTGTCAGATCGCTCGCCTCAATACGGACATTTGTCAGGCTGCAATTTTTAGAATAAAGTACCAGTTCACTGACAGCCTTATCATTTTTCCATGCCGTCAGACTGGCAGATGTCGTATTCCTTGCAGCGATCTCGCTGTAACGATCCTGCGTATACTGTGTGTTTGTATCCTCAATACTTCCTCCAAGATTCGGAGTTCCTCCTGTATATGGCTGATGGATGATCTCCGCATAAGCTACCTGATTTACGATCTTACTTCCCGACTTTTCCGGCAGAGTTACCGCCTTCAGCACATGATCGCCTTCGGAAAGACCGCTGGCCTCAAACACCTTCTCAGTTATTCGTGAGCTATTATACAAATCCACATCCTGGCTGTTCGCCCCGTCTACCGTGAATCTGACTTTACCATGCACGGAAGCTTTTATCGCATACACCCGAATGCCATTTCCCCGAAAATGAATTTCATAGTAACACTCTTCGGCCCTGCTGTCCGAAGTTCCAAGATCCACATAAGACTCATCCGCGTTTAATGTCCATGATTTCCCGCTGTATGCAGTATAGCTGAAATAATTAAACGACTGCTCATCCACAACATTCGCTTTCAATGTTGTGATTTCATCTGCTTCTGCCGCGCGAACCGTTATCATCTGGAACGGTAACGCCAAAAGCAAAGCCATCATCACACAGAGCAATTTTTTTGCTGTCTTTCCCATTTTTTCTTTTCCTCCTTTTTTACTCCGAATTCCAAAGTATTGTTAATATTATACCATTTTTTCTACTGCCAGACAATCCTTTTTTGTTTATTTTTGAGCTTATTTTTGAGCTTTTGAGCTTTGAAAATGTCTGACGTTGTAATTCCTGTATATTTTCTATATTGACACAATCTTTTTCCCTGTTTGCACTATTGATTTTACTCTAAGCTAATAGTATAATATATTATCATGCCATACAAAAAAGGAAACAGGGTGATCTTATGTCTTATGTAAGTACTTTTTTAAGGACCGACATCTGTATTGAACGGATTGTGTCCATCCATTATTTTGAATATATGAGTAATTTTTCTTTCGAAGGAGAATCCCATGATTTCTGGGAATTCTGCTATATGGATAAAGGGGAAGTGGAAGTAACCGCCGACGGCGTCCCGCACACCCTGCGCAAAGGAGAAATTATTTTTCACAAACCAAATGAATTCCATGAGTTGAAAGCAAACGGGAGAATCGCCCCCAATCTGGTCGTTATGGCTTTTCACTGTTCTTCTCCCTGTATGGATTTTTTTCGTGATAAAATCCTGACTCTTACCGCGGTTGAACAGAATCTTCTGGCAGAGATCATCACGGAAGCACGGAAATGCTTTTCTTCCCCGCTGGATAATCCCTATTTGCAGCAGCTTGAGCGCCGGACGCCGTCTCCTTTTGCCTCGGAGCAGCTCATCCGTCTGTATCTGGAACAGTTTTTTCTTCTGATGTACCGGCGCTGTCAGGAGCATCAGCCTGCCCTCCTGCCTGCGAAATCTGTCAAGAAAGCGAACGATTCACAGATTTATACACGGATTCTGTCTTACCTGGAAGAACATGTAGAAGAACACCTTTCGATCGAAGATATTTGTCATGCAAATCTCGTCGGTTCTTCCCAGCTTCAGAAGCTTTTCCGTGAGCAAACGAACAGCGGCGTTATCAATTATTTTTCCCAGCTAAAAATCGACCGGGCGAAACAGCTCATCCGTGAACATCATCTGAATTTCTCTCAGATTGCGGAAAAGCTGGGCTACTCTTCCGTACACTACTTTTCCAGGCAGTTTAAGAAGCTTACAGGGATGTCTCCTTCCGAGTATGCCTCTTCCATCAAGGCGCTTTCGGAAAGAAAAACAGGCGATTAAAGGCTCCGTCTTTCATATTTTACCAAAACATTCCATAGAATTTAGAAAGAAACGGACACAGGAGATTCTTTTCATTGATAAACAAAGAAAAATTCTTTAAACTGGCAGGGATAGCCCTTCTTTTTTTCTTCGCCTTTTTCGCCGGACGTCTGGCCGCCCGACAGTTCTCCCCCGCTGCTTCAAATGCCGCCATTTATCCGGAAGCCGATAACTGGGGTTTAAGTTTTCAGGAGGATGGACAGCCGCCGGTAGCAAACGCTTCTTTTCAGGAGCTTAGCCAGTATGATGCGTATTATGCCGAGGATACGGAGGAAAAAGTCATTTATCTCACCTTTGACTGTGGTTATGAAAACGGAAATACCCCCATGATACTGGACACCCTGAAAAAGCATAAGGTATCCGCCACCTTTTTCACGGTAGGCGCCTTTGTAAAGGAATGTCCTGATTTAATTAAAAGAATGGCAGAGGAAGGCCACACGGTCGGCAATCATACCTATCATCATCCCGACATGTCGAAAATCTCGACCAAAGAAGCGTTTTTAAAAGAGCTTGCGGATGTCGAATCCCTTTATAAAGAGATCACGGGAAAAGATATGGTGAAATATTACCGCCCTCCTCAGGGAAAATACAGCACAGAAAATCTCCAGATGGCGAAAGACCTGGGGTATCACACATTTTTCTGGAGCCTGGCCTATGTAGACTGGTATCAGGATCAGCAGCCGACCCCTGAGGAAGCCTTCGAAAAGCTTCTGGGCCGCATCCATCCGGGCGCCGTTGTGCTTCTGCACAATACTTCCAGCACCAACGCTCAGATTCTCGATGAACTTCTGACGAAATGGGAGGAAATGGGGTACACGTTCAAAACGCTCGATCAGCTCATCTCAGCGTTTCCGTCCTGAAACCTGTTCTCCTCTTCCCGTCTCTGTACATAGAAAACATGGGGCCGTGCAAAATATATCTGCACCTCCCCATGTTTTTTATACTTTCTGCCTGCTCTATTTTACATCCATTTTCACAAAGAGATCATTTTCATATTCTCCCGTACTATTAAAATTCAGATATAATTCATCCAGCATATCCTCATCTGCCACATACAGCAGCGTATATTCCAGTGTCTCGCCAGGCTGCATATCACGGAAAAAGAAATGGTTCCTGTCCTCTCCGGTGTGCTGCGGCTGGTCAAAGTAGACTGCGCTTCTTTCGCTTTGGATCAGGCCGTGATCCATATCCAGTGCCTCCGTATAGACGTCCGGATAGCGATAGGTTCCATTTTCCTGCCTGCTCATCCGGCAAAGCGTTCCTGCGGCCGCCCAGTAATCCACAACTTCATCGGAAAGATTCTTCGCCCGAACCTTCACTTCCAGAATCTTCTGCCCTGCCTTTTCCCTGGAAATTTCTTCCATTGTTCCATAAGCAAAGCTCAGCCTGTCGTAATCCTTCAGGCTTCCATCCTCATTCACCCAATAGGACAGTTCTCCATCATAATCAAAGAAGTTCTCTTTTTCATAATCGGACAAAGACTCCGCAATTTTTGCACTGACAACGGTTATTTCTACCTCTTCTCCATCTTTGGACGGAAGAGCTTCTCCCATCTGTACCACCTGGCTGGCGTCCGCTCCCTTCTCTCTTACCTCTGCCTGATGCGAATCCCATTCCGCATCGGCCGCATCCTGCTTTTCTTTGAGATCGGTATCCACATACTCCAGCGGCTGGCTCTCATCCACCTCGACCTTCAGATGGCTGGCAACTTTTTTCAGTTCCTCCTCCGAAATATCGTTTCCGCCATACACCACGACCATGTAGCCCTCTTCCGGATTAAACAGATAGATTCTCTTATCAAACGAATGCTGGCTTCTTTCCGTGTCAAAATTCAGCGTCAAAACATGGGCTTCCATATCATTCAGCGTTGTTTTCTCCAGAGACTTCACACCATCCACGTCCAGCAGGGCCTCCTGATTTGCCATCCATGCCGCATTGACGCCGCAGATCGAGATTCCATTTTTATGCTGACCGTCCTTATCATATTTTCCCTCTTCAAACTCTGTATACCCTTCCGGAATATATTCCGGCGTTACCTTTACTTCATACGGCGTCAGTTCATAATTCATATCAAACTCATAAGAAAGATGCTCTCCCTGTTCTGTTACCTGCTTGGTAAAAAATCCATTTGCCGCCAGAACCCCCAGAGATGTTACCGCAAACATAGCTGCTGCCGTTCCCACAAGAACCCATTTTCGAAACGAACGGGCAGAAGCCGCCTGATATGTCTTTCCGCTTAATTTTCCATATGCTTCATAGACTTTGTCGTTTACCTCCTTCGGCAGCTCCAGTTCCTGTTTCAGAATCCGTTTCATTTCCTTTTCATCATATCTCTTCATATATTCTGTCCTCCTGTACATATCTCTGCCTTTTGATATTCCCTGGCGAAATTTTTCCTTGCCCTTGCCAGCCTTGTCTTTACCGTATACTCATTCATTTCCAGAATCTCTGCGATTTCCCTTGTCTTAAATCCTTCTACATAATAAAGAATCAGGATCGTCCGATACTTTTCATCCAAAGAGTTCAAAAGCTCCATAAATTCGATATTTTCCTGCGCCATGCTTTTTTCCAAAACCTCCGGCATCTCATCCATCAAGCACAACTCTCTGTTTTTCTGAAGAATATCCTTACATTTATTAATGAGGATACGGGTCATCCAGGTCTTAAAATACTGCGGATTACGCAGCGTATCCAGCTTTTCATAGCAGGTAAGAATCGTCTCCTGCATAGCATCCGCCACATCTTCCTCATAGGAAAGATAAGACTTCGCAACTTTGTACATTCCCTGCTTATTCAGCTCCATCAGTTTTACAAAGGCCTCTTCATTTTTCTTCTGTGCCTTTATCACCAGATGCTTCAAATATAACACCTCCTTCTTTTTATTTTTGCACTCTTGAATCATGTTTTCACGGTCTCAGCAGCAAGCGCTTGGACCTGTTCTGAATCAGTTACTTCCTTACATACATTAGACAGTTTTTCTTCAAAAAAGGATTCAAATTTTCCCTTGCTATTTTTTCTAAATCTTGCTATAATCATTGCTATCGGAGTGTGGCGTAGCTTGGTAGCGCGCTCGGCTGGGGGCCGAGAGGTCGCAAGTTCAAATCTTGTCACTCCGATTTTATAATGCCAGGGTCAAAAGTCAAGCTTTCACTTATGTGTAAACACAACGTGGAAGCTTGACTTTATGACCCGCCCCAAAATGAGGATAAAAGTGGGGCGTCAGCCTCACGATATCCGAATTAGGGGGCAGGATTGCGGAAGCACGAAGTGCGGAGCAATCCGTATGGCATCTTTAGATAAAAAACCTCTCTGCGAAGCGTCTGCTGCTTCACAGAGAGGTTTCTCTTTACAAGGATAAAAATGTGTTCATCACATAATTTACTTTCGTCGCCCATGCGTCAAAAATAAAGTGACTCGCATTCGGAATGATTGCCAGCCTGCTGTTTGGAAGCGATGCTGCAATCTGCTTCGTATGCTTTTCTTTAATCATATCATATTCTCCCGCCATCACGAGCACCGGTGCGGTAATCTTCTTTAAAAGTTCCGGCTGGATATTCGGCTCATGGATCATAAGACCCAGGATGTCCGCTTTTAATTGCAATTTTGGATAAAACCGCGCCGCAAACTCGCAAAATGCGTGAGCCAGAATCATTGGAATCTGATAGCGCATCTTCACTCCCTGCGGATTCAGATTCGCTCCGCCGAGAATCAGCTTCTCATAGGGAATGGTACTGTTTAATGCCATTTCCAGTACAATGTTTGCGCCATCGCTAAAACCCACCAGAGTGACATGTTCCAGTTGAAGTTTTTTAATCAGCAAAGCTGCGTCCTGCGCAATCTGCCGAATGGTCAATGGCTTCTCGCTGACGCCCGAATGTCCATGTCCCCGGCTATCCATCGTAACAACCGTGTACTCCCTGGAAAAAAATTCGATCTGCCGCTTAAAACAGGTCCAGTCCTCACCATTTCCATGTAAAAAGAAAAGCGTTTTTTCACCCGTTCCGTAGATTCGGTAATAGATATTGGCATTGTGTATCTTAAAATACCCATGCTGTCTCGGTTCAATCATAGTATTCTCCTGTGACGCCTTTATTTAAACCGCAGAACTCCGTTCTTTTCCGAATCATTCAAAATCCTGTCAAGCATCGCATCAAATTCGTCGTCATCTTCGTACTCTTCATCGTCATCATCAAACTCATAATCCACTTCACAATATTCATATGCCGTCACATCCGCTTTGTCTGTCTCATACAGCATACGCATGATCCCCTCCGCTGCCTTTGCTGATGTTTTCACCGCAATGTCCTCCTCCGGACCGTCCAGCTCAAGAATCCCTTCTTCCTCATGATAAGCCGCTTTACTCACCTGCATAACCGCCAGATTTTCAAATTCATCTCTGTATAATACTTTCATTTCTTACCTCCTGTCTAACCAATGTTCTATTTGTTGTTAATGTAGTTAATCAACCCTTCGGCTTTGATAATCCTCTGCATAAACTCAGGAAAAGCCTGCCCTTTGAATTCGGTTCCTTTTGTTCTATTATATATCATACCGCTGTCAAAATCCACCTCAACTTCATCTCCTGCTTCGATTCCTCTGGATGCTTCCGGGCATTCAATGATCGGAAGGCCGATGTTAATTGCGTTTCGGTAAAAGATTCTGGCAAAAGTCTCGGCGATCACACAGCTCACGCCCGCCGCCTTAATCGAAATCGGGGCATGTTCTCTGGAGGAGCCGCAGCCAAAATTCTTCTCTGCAACGATGATATCGCCTTTCTGCACCTGCTTTACAAAATTTTTGTCAATGTCCTCCATACAATGTGTCGCAAGCTCCGCAGGATCTGAAGAATTCAAATACCTTGCCGGGATGATTACATCTGTATCTACGTTGTCGCCATATTTAAAAACACGTCCGTTTGCTTTCATCTTCTCTCTCCTCCTATAATCCCAGTTCTTCGGGCGTGGAAATTTTTCCGGTCACAGCGCTTGCTGCCGCCACTGCCGGGCTCGCCAGATATACTTCAGAATCCACATGCCCCATACGTCCCACAAAATTACGATTTGTCGTGGAAATGCAGCGCTCCCCTGCCGCCAGGATGCCCATATAGCCTCCCAGGCACGGTCCACAGGTCGGTGTGCTTACCACGGCTCCCGCCTCGATAAACGTCTGTACCAGCCCCTCCTGAATCGCCTGAAGATAAATCTGCTGGGTCGCCGGAATCACAATACAGCGCACGCCTTTCTTTACATGGCGGCCTTTCAGGATTTCCGCCGCACAGCGCAAATCATCAATCCGCCCGTTTGTACAGGAACCGATCACAGACTGGTCTACCATGACGTCTTCCGTAATCTCATCAATTGTCTTTGTATTCTCCGGCAGATGCGGGAATGCGACCGTCGGCTTTAATGCGCTGAGGTCAATGGTATATTCCTCATCATAAACGGCGTCTTCATCCGCTTCATATACCTGAAACGGTCGTTTCGAGTGCTCCTTCATATACTGAATCGTCAGATCGTCCACCGGGAAGATTCCATTCTTTCCGCCAGCCTCGATCGCCATGTTCGCGATCGTAAAACGGTCATCCATCGTCAGATTCCTGACGCCTTCTCCCACAAATTCCATCGATTTATACAGAGCGCCGTCCACGCCGATCATTCCAATAATATGCAGGATGACGTCTTTTCCGCTCACCCATTTGGACGGTTTTCCCACCAGATGAAACCGGATTGCGGACGGCACCTTGAACCATGCTTTTCCTGTCGCCATACCTGCCGCCATATCCGTGCTTCCCACGCCAGTGGAAAATGCTCCCAGCGCGCCATACGTACACGTATGCGAATCCGCGCCGATGATGACATCTCCTGCCACCGTCAGTCCTTTTTCCGGCAGAAGCGCATGTTCGATTCCCATGTCGCCTACGTCAAAATAATTGGTAATCTCATGCTTGCAGGCGAACTGCCTTACACATTTACAATGCTCTGCGGATTTAATATCTTTATTGGGGATGAAATGATCCATAACCAGCGCGATCTTGTCTTTGTCAAATACTGTCTGTTTTGTCATTTTATCCATTTCATGAATCGCTACCGGTGACGTAATATCATTTCCAAGCACCAGATCCAGGTCTGCCTCAATAAGCTGGCCTGCCTCTACATACGGAAGTCCGGCATGTGCAGCCAGAATCTTCTGTGTCATTGTCATTCCTTTCATCTGCTTCTCCTCCTGTATCCTCTATACATATCCCGCAACCGTTCCGGTTCCGAAATCGCTTTCACATGACATTATAGCACAAGATATACGATAATAGAAATATATATTATGAATATTTATCATGAAAATTTCAGTTATCTCAAAGCAGGAAAGAGCATTTATGGACTTTTCTTTTTCCGAAATTCACAGTATATTATAAGTAATCATGTAACTATTCAAAACAGGCCGAAGCACTTGCTGCTGAGACCGTGAAAACATGATTCAAGAGCGCAAAAATTCCATCGTCGAAGACGATTTTCATGGATTTTTGCATCGTAACTGTGAAGGTACTGAACAGTTACGAAAAAATCGATAAATCAAATAGCTGATTGGAGGTATTAACAGTGACATTATTTGATGTTGTATTTAGTGGAAACGATGCCGTATACGGTCTGACAGAGGGCGCAATCAATGACGCTATCGAAAAACATGGGGCAGATAAAGCAATTGCTTTCCCTGACACCGCATACAGTCTGCCATGCTACTATGGCGTAACAGGCACAAAGGTTTCGACGCTTGGCGAGCTGAAAGATGCTCTGGGAGTCGTAAAGAGTCTGATGACAAGAGAAAAACGTCTGAATGACGCTTTTATGTCAGGCGTGGCTACCGCTCTGTGTGCAGAGTTTATTGAAGTGTTAAAATATATGGATGGCGCTGCGCCATACGAGGCTCCGTGCTATGGACATCTGGGCGACGCGATTATCCGTGAGCTTGGCGTACCTCTTGTAACAGGGGATATCCCAGGCGTCGCAGTTATCCTGGGAGCAGCGCCTACCGCGCAGGAAGGCGTTGACCTGGTTAAGAGCTATCAGGCACAGGGTATTCTGGTAACGCTGGTAGGCGGTATTATCGACCAGTGCGAAGAGCTGGGCTACAAGACAGGTGCAAACGTACGTGTGATTCCGCTTGGAAAAGATGTTACCAGCGTGATTCATGTGGTATCCGTTGCAGTCAGGGCTGCTCTGATCTTCGGTAATATCCAGCCGGGCGACGCAACAGGACTTATGAAATATACCTTCGAGCGTGTTCCGGCATTTGTAAATGCGTTCGCACCGCTTGATCCGGTCATTGTTGCATGTGGAGCAGGCGCTATCGCACTTGGATTCCCGGTTATCACAAACGAGGAGACTTTCCGCGTACCGAAGAGCCTGATTGTCCAGAAAGACGTTTCCAAGTTTAATGCAACTTCTCTGGAAGCAAGAGATATTAAGATTAAGATTACAAATATTGACATTCCGGTAGCATTTGCTTCTGCGTTCGAGGGTGAGATTATCCGCCGCGGCGACATGCAGGTAGAGTTTGACGGTTCCAGAGTAGACTGCTGCGAGCTGGTACTTGCAAAAGAGGCCAGCGAGATCGAGGATCACAAGATTGAAATTATTGGACCGGATATTGATGAGATGGCAGTCGGCAGTAAGAACAGCATCGCATACGTAGTAGAAGTAGCCGGAAAGACCATGCAGGCAGATTTCGAGCCGGTATTCGAGCGTAAGTTCCACTCCTATCTGAACTGCATCGAAGGCGTTATGCACACCGGACAGCGTGACATGATTCGTATTCGTGTCAGCAAAGATGCGTTTGCAGCCGGATTCCGTGCAAAACATATCGGTGAAGTGCTCTATGCAAAGGTTAAGAGCGAGTTCGCAGCCGTAGTGGATAAGTGCCAGGTTAAAATTTATACAGACCCGGCTGAGTGTACAAGAATTCGTCATGAGGTAGCTACGCCGATGTTCGATAAACGAGATGAGAGACTTATGACACTGACAGACGAAGGCGTAGACGTATACTATAGCTGTATCATGTGTCAGGCGTTCTCACCGAGCCACGTATGTGTGGTTACGCCGGAAAGACTTGGACTCTGCGGCGCAGTTTCGTGGCTTGACGCCAAGGCGACGCATCAGCTTGATCCGGAAGGACCGTGCCAGGTCATCACAAAAGAACGTGTGATCGACGAGAGAATCGGAGAGTACGAGGATGTCAACGAAGCAGTTCGTAAATTCTCCCAGGGTGCTCTGGAAGATGTATCTCTGTACTCCATCATGGAAAAACCAATGACATCCTGCGGATGCTTCGAGTGTATCTGTGGTATCGAGCCGTTCTCCAACGGTGTCTGCATCG
>CAJKKX010000027.1 GCA_905200565.1 uncultured Lachnospiraceae bacterium | reverse complement strand
TTCTATTGAGCCTATTTTTTTTGCTCTGCTTTTTCATAACTTACTTGACACTACCAGTGTAGATCAGAGTGCAAATTTTTGAAAAGATACTACTAAAAAGTTGCACAGTGTGCTAATATAAAACAAATAAAAACATTCTAAAAAGCCTTGAAATATCAGCACTCAGAAGTTTTTTCAAGTCACGAGCGAAGCGAAGTGACTTATGAGATGGCAAGAGATGAGGCAAGACACGGCAAGGCATTTGAAGGACTTCTTAAGAGATACTTTGGTTAATCAAACCTCCTGCTTTAAAAGGATTTTTAAGAGTAAGGGAATGAATCAGAAATGGTTTGTTCCCTTTTTGCTTGCATGATAATCAAAATGCACGTGCATGATCAGATAGATCGTGATATAATCAGTACGAGAAAGACCCATTGACACATGAAGTGTGAATGAATAAAAATCGTATGAGAAAAAGGAGATGCAACAAATGATTTGTAAAAAATGTGGAAATCCGGTAAACAAACATGACCGATTTTGTGCGAAATGTGGTTCCGCTATGGAAGCGCCTGTAAAGGAAATTAAGACGTTAATCATAGATGGTGTAAAAATGAGCGCTATGGATATGGTGGATTACTGTATCCAAAATAAGTATATCGTCGTAGGTTCTTTTATGTCTAATCAGACAAAAAAAGAATGGAGTATTTTCTTTGAAAATATCATAAATGAAATGCAGGATGATGAAACTGCTATCCTTTGTTTTGCAGGAAACCATGATTACAAAGGCGGAATAAATACTAGCGGTATGCATTCTTATGTACTTACAAATAAGAGATTGATGATTGCCGGGTGGTATGGCAAGAAGTCTGGCATGACAAATCCCCTCAAAGCTTATTCTAATATTTATAAAGCGACTTTGGCTAAGAACCCAAAATGTGATAAAGATTCTGTTTATGTCCGTGATATCACCCATACGGATGCAGATATGGTAGGGGGACATGATGTGATTACATTCCATACAACCAAAAGTGATTTTCATGTTATGTTCTACAGTCATAACGTTACTCATCAGTTATGTAATAAAATAAATGCCGCTCTGAAAGAATTAAAGGAGCATAAGCCGGAATAAAGCCAGAGTCTGTCTCCCTTTCCATACACTTGAGTGAAAGCATAAAATATGGACAGCGGCATATCTTACAATGCCGCTGTCTTGTTCCGGTTATTCCCCAAAGCTGTCCGAAATCTCCTCATAAGTATCGAGATCATCCGGAAGTTCAACCTCTACTTCCTTCCCCGGATTGTTTACATCCATGTCCATATCGAGGGCAACGCTCACATCCGTATCCTCTACGGTCATAGTCATATCCATCTTCATCTCCTGTTTCACGATATTAAAATCTTTATCTATCGTGAGTACTCCCTGCACTTCACCCACGCTCATCTGAAAATCACCTGCGTCACCCAGCGCATTGGACATCATACTGTCAAGAAGCGTCTCTGCCAGCTCATTCATTTTATCGCCGTCCGCCTCAAAATCAATCACATAATGATTTCCTTCCTCTGTCAGCTCCAGGGATTGATAAGCGTCTGCCTGTATCTCCATAAAAGCGCTGTTCTGTTTGAGCCGCTCAGACATCTCACTCAGGTCCATAGCCATTTTCATTTTCTGCCCCATCGCTTCTGTATAAGAATAACCTTCCGTATAATAAGTGTTCATACGGATGCTCTGTCCCAGAATATTCATATCCATCTGCATGGCCATCTTCGGAGATTCTGTCGTGATACCGCTCTCCTTCATTTTCATGGTTACGTCATAGTCGACCGTCTCACCCTCCGCCTGCATACTCATGGACATTTTGATATCCGCATCGATACCGTCCATCGTCTGCTGCTTTTCCGTTGCTTTCTCCAGAATCTGCTCTGCGGTCAGCTTGTTCCCGCATCCGGCCAGACACACGATCAGCAGAACCAGCGTCATCATCCCCGCCCACATGCTTCTCACTTTCATCCTGTTTTCCTCCCTTTGTTTTTTAATCTTCGGATTCACTATGCAGATATTATTTTACTTTTACCGCTTTGGAATCCTTCGCCGGGCTGTATACATTTTTCTTCACTGCTACCACCCGATAATAGTATCTCTTGCCCTTTTTCACTTTCTTATCCACGTATTTTACCATTTTGGCCTTTTTCACCACGGCAATCCGTTTGAAGCCGCTCTTTGCCTGATTGGAACGGAAAATCATGTATTTCTTAGCTCCGCTTACCCGTTTCCATTTCACGGTAACGCTTCTTCTGCTTCCTGCTTTTGCAGCCTTCGCCGTCACCTTTTTGGTTGCTTTTGGAAGCGTAATACTTTTTTCCACTCCGGTTTTGCTGACGGTCTTTCCCGCTGCCGCCTCTGCCAGATAGGAAACTTTTCCGCCTGCCGGCTTTGTGTCATAGAACGTATCTCCCGTAATCGTTCCCAGAAGTGTCGTCTTACTTCCTGATTTCCGGTAAATACGATAGCTCTCTGCCTGATCCACTTTGCCGATCTTTACCTCCACGTTTACGTTTCCGGAACGAATCACGCTCTTTACGGACAGGACGGCTGGCGCCGCCAGCGTCTGCGGTTTATCGACGTTCGGATCTTTGATGTCCGGATCTTTGATCTCACCATTTCCACCTGCAAATTTTTCCGTCCCCCAGGCGCCGTCCCTGACGCTCTTTGGCTTCGCCGCTTCCTGAATCACACCCGGAATCTTACTGTAATTGAGCACTTCAAAATCATTTGCGTTATGATTGGTATCAATAAAGGCAATTCTGCGAACCGCTTTGTTTTTGGAGATAATTTCGTCTCCCACAGGGTTTACCAGCGCTGTTCCCTCTACTTCCGCTTCATTTACCGATACGCCGTCCACCTGTGCGGTTCCCTGGAAAAGCGTCACGCTGTAGCGTTTATTATCAAGGTTCCAGCTCCAGTCCATATCCGCCTGCTCCACCTTGTAGAGACTGCCTGAGACTTCCTCACCGCAGCGAATCAGATAAGAAGTATGTGCCGGTATCTCCCCGGTAAGCGCCAGAGTCTCTTCTGTTCCTCCGGATGTATAACGAATACTGTATCCTGCCAGACTGACAGCCGCTGCCGTCGGGTTATAAAGCTCGATAAAGCTGTGGGACCATGCCGGAGACGATTTTCCTCCGTTTCCATACACCTGATTGATAATCAGATGCTCCGTCTGCGCCGACACGGCCTGCACCGCTTCTGTCTCCGCGCTCTGGACACTTCCCGCCAGCGCTGTATGCGTCACACGCACGGAAATCCTTTTTCCCGTATAACTGCTGTCCAATACCAGAAATGCCCCTGTCTGGCCTTCAAGGACTGCCCCATCCGCCAGCCACTGATAGCTAAGAAGTGCGTCATCCGTCTCGCTTGTTTTCTGATCCGCATACAGAAGCGCACCCAAAATCGCATTTCCCCGAATGTCCACGCTTCCTTCCAATTCTGCCGGTTCCCCGCCCGGTACCGTTTGCTCCGCTTCGCTGACAATACTTCCGGCCTCTGTCGTGCTTCTTACTCTGACGCCTAATTTCTTTCCTGCCATTTCAGCCGTAATCTGCAATTCCCTGCCGGTGGCGCCTGCAATCGCACTTCCGTCCGCCAGCCACTGATAGGTAAATTCCTTTGAACTGCTGCCTGTCACCTGCGCCGACACGGTCTCTCCGACTTCCATCTTTCCCGTAATCGCAACACTGCCCGTCAGCTTGTTATACCCTGACGCTGTCCCGTACGCAAACGCCCTGTCCAGAAATGCCGCGCGCCTTGTCAGGAAATTTTCTACATAATCCACACTTGTCTCAAAGTCAACCCCACTCTGTACCCCGGTTACGGAATGATAAAGGCATCCCGGCCAGATCAGGAAGTTCAGTTCTGCGGAAGTACGCAGTTCATTTTCAACCTCTGCCAAAGGCTGAAGGACCTTCAGAACATAATCCGTTTTTTGTCCAAGCATCGCCTTTACAGCCGGATAAAACGTCTCGTTCCACTGTTCCACGATCAGACGTTTTACCGATTCGTGCTGGACGGACTGTGCCATCGGGTTCATGCCGCCGATATTATAGATCGCCGCCCGGTTCGCCCACCATGCTTCCGGGTCCGTCAGAGATACTCTCTCTCCATCAGCCGCCTGTCTGCCGCCCGGATGATTTCCTACCGCAATATCGAAATCCCATACCGGAGCCATATGAAGCTTTCCGTCTCCCGTCCGGTCAGAATCCTTATAGAGATAAAAACTGGTGATGCCGGAATCCAGATTCGCGCTGTATTCCTGAATAAGGTACATTCTTGCAATGGACTCCTCGTCAATATATTCTGAAAAATGTTTTCCTTTGGAGTTGTAGCCCGTCTTAGAGTAAATCGCATCCTCCATGTCCTGATAAAAATCCGCAATATAACGAATCTGCTTTTCTGAAACAAATTCCGGCGCTTTCATCGTCACAGACTGACCGATTTTCGTCACGAACCCACATGCTTCATTGGGATAACGTTCATTCAGCTCCAGCTCGATCAGGTATCCCCCCGTAATATCCTCCGGATTATTCGGAATGTTGACCCATTTCCGGGTCTGTGCCCTGGATTCCGATACGCCCCCCGCCGAATAGCTGTCAAGCTCCGCATCGTTCACCTCTTCCGTCGCTTTCTCCATATCGGTGATATTGACCCGGTTCTTGTCGATCTCCACCTTCTCCGTCAACAGATACGTTCCGTTGTACGACCCGTTCAGATACAGATCTACCGACTTGCTGTCCATCGTAAACGGTACTCCCGTTTCCTCTGCAAGTTTGTAGATCATTTTGTTTCTCAGCAGGGAAGTATCCAGATAATTCGCCAGAAGGCACCATCCCTTTGCCTTCCCCATCCCCAAAAGATCTGAGGAAGTATCCAGCTTGATATTATATGGACGTTTATCATACTCCCAGGTAGCGTTTCCTCTTCCCTTAATCGACTTCAGGGTACTGTTATAATCTACCGTTCCGTCCGCACGGATCAGGAGCATATCGCCCTTTTCCTTGTATTCTTTATCCGCATGAATCGCATCCATTGTTCCGGAGGCTGTCTGAATAAACATGGATGCAAGGTTTGCAGATTTCCGGACACGGATTGTCTCCCTCTTTCCATTCCCCGTTGAGACAGACAGCGTCCCATTGTCCTTCGGAAGGCTGATCTCATCCCCGCTGTGAACCTGCTTTCCGTCAATTGTCACATACCCGGAAAGCGGCACAAGTTCCTTCGTTCCGTTTTCCTTATCAATATTTTCCATTGAAAACCAGATGCGCACAGTATCCGTGTCGGCGCTCGCCGGCAGAATCAAAGCCGACTCATAGGTATAGTCTTTTCCCGACACAAACTGTGCGTGAAGCTTCTGCTCCGGCGCGCCGGATAAAAATCCTGTAATACATACATCGTCATAGCTTTCAATCAGCGTATCCGTCTCTGCCGCCGATACGTTAAAAGGCAGTATCCCCGCTATACAGAGCACAAACGCTATCCTAAGAAAAAATTTTTTCATACTTTTTCTCCTTCTCCTTTTTATTTTTTTCTATTTTACCATAAAAGACGCCCCATGTCATTAAATTTTCGGCAAAATATACAAACCCCCACACAGCCGTGCGGGGGTTCCCTTTTGCATTCTTTATTCTGTTTTCACCAAAAATCCCGCTTTCTCCATTGCCGGACGAAGGACATTATAAAGCAGCGCTACCAAAAATACCGACGCCACCGCATTGACAAAAGTCGTGGCGGTACTCCATTTCGCCAGGACACTTGCCATCTCCTGCGGCTGTCCCAGAATATACATTTTATAGAAATAGCCGACCAGCGGATCAAAGACGACATTAAACGCCAGACCACAGACAGCGGCGATCGTGCTCCATTTAAAAATGTATTTCGGGTCATGGCTGGAACCGATTTTCGCGATCCGGTGCGCCACCAGCCCGGTAATCAGCCCGATTCCGAATTTCAGGATAAAAGTCTTTGGCGCGCTCACAAGGTACACCGGATCGAGAATATCCGCAATCGTCATGCCTGCTGCGCCTGCCAGACCGCCATAGCCGCCGCCTAAAAGCAGCGCTCCCAGCACACAGAACGCATTTCCAATATGAAGGGACGTAGCGTCTCCGCCCGGCATCGGAATCTTAATCTGTAAAAACGTAAAAGCCACAAAGCAAAGAGCCGCCAGAAGCGCCGTCTGCGTCCATTTCAACAACCTGTTTTTCTTCTCCATAAAGCATTCCTCTTTTCCTCTTTTTTCTGAAAACATAGTAACACTAATATGGTATTGCCGAAATAGCCAGTTGCCGCTTTTTTGACCAGTCCACTCTATTTATGGTTCGCAGGCTCGATATTGATCGACTTTCCTTTGATTTTTGCATGATCCATCGCCAGAAGCACTTCCCTCGCTCTGTCCTTTGGCACTTCCACGAAGGTATATTTATCGTACATGTCAATACATCCCACCAGATTTCCCGGCATTCCCGACTCCCCGGCAATGGCTCCCAGGACATCGCCCGGCCGCACATTCTGTTTCTTTCCTATATTAATGAAGAGACGCACCATGCCCTCCTCTGCTCCCGTATCGCCAAAGTCAAACGCATCCTTCTGTAAGCTCTCGCCTGTTCCCATCGCCTGTTTTAAAAATGCCGCTGCCAGATCCATCGCCGTATAGTCCTCCTCATTCAGACGCTGCTCGATCATACTGACCATTGCGCTCAGGTTTTCATTCTGAATGATTTCTGTAAGGCCATCCAGAATCTTTTCGGCCTTTATCGCGCTGACGTCATTTAAGGATGGAATCGGCTGTGCGTAAACCTTTGTCTTGCAATATCTCTGGATATCCTTCAGCTTATAAACCTCTTTTCCCACAATAAAGGTAAAAGCCTTTCCGACCCGGCCCGCTCTTCCGGTACGGCCGATCCGATGCACATAAAATTCATCATCCTGCGGCAGATCATAATTAAAGACCGCCTCCACGTCATCCACATCAATCCCTCTGGCCGCCACATCCGTAGCAATGAGGATTTCTGTTTTTCCATTCCGGAATCCGTTCATGACACGGTCGCGCTGAGACTGTTTCATATCCCCGTGTAGCCCTTCCGCAAAGTACCCGCGCCCCTGGAGCGCGCTTGTCAGCTCATCCACACGGCGCTTGGTATTGCAGAACACCAGGGAAAGCTTCGGGTCGTACATATCAAGAAGCCTTGACAGTACTTCTTCTTTGTTGCGTTCCTTTACTTCATAATAATACTGATCGATGTTTCTCACCGTCAGCTCTTTTTTCACCACCTTCACAAGCTCTGCATTCTTCTGGTAGTTTTTCGTGATCTCCAGAATCGGCTTTGGCATCGTGGCGGAAAACAGGATCGTCTGCCGCTCCTGCGGAACGTCTTTTAAAATCGTTTCAATATCCTCCCGGAATCCCATATTCAGCATCTCATCCGCCTCGTCCAGCACGATGGTGTGCAGCTCGCCAAATTTCAGGGTGTGGCGGCGCATGTGATCCATCACGCGTCCCGGCGTCCCGATAATGATCTGAATGCCCCCCTTTAAAGAACGGATCTGTTTTCCGATCTCCTGCCCTCCGTAGATCGGGAGCACCTTAATCCCGTGCATGAACCGGCTCAGACGCCTGATTTCATCCGCTACCTGGATCGCCAGCTCTCTGGTCGGGCAGAGAATAAGCGCCTGCAATTTCTTATTTTTCGGGTCGATTTTTTCCAGAATCGGAATCCCGAAAGCGGCTGTTTTCCCGGTTCCGGTCTGCGCCTGACCGATCACATCCTTTCCTTCCATAATCACCGGAATCGCACGCGCCTGTATGGGAGTGGCCGCCTCGAATCCCATCTCCGTTACTGCCCTTAACACCTGGGGGCATAATCCCAAATCTTCAAACTTTACTGTCTCCATCTTTTCTTTTCCTTTCCAAAAGTTCTGTACAAGCAGTTCCAACCGCAGACCTGCTTTCGTTGTGTATCGAACATAGAAAAGCCCTGCACTTTTATCCATCTGTACAGGGCTTATATTCTTCAAAATTGTCATTTTGCTCTTATTTCTATCAGACAAGTACAACGCCAGTAATCATAACACAGCTTTTATATCCATGTCAACACTTTCCTTTTTATCATCCCGGCTGCACAGCCGCGCGCAGCAGCCGTTCTTTTAATTCCCCCTCAATCTTTTTCATCTCGGTCTCGGCAGCCATCCGTTTTTCACGTCCTTCTCTCTGAATGCGCAGTACCTCGTCCAGTGTGGAAATCAGGGATTCATTGGTTGCTTTCAGGGTTTCCATGTCCACGATGCCCCTCTCCGACTCCTTCGCGGTCTCGATCGTCGCCGTTTTCAGGGTCTGTGCGTTTTTCCGGAGCAGCTCGTTTGTCATATCCGTGACCTCACGCTGTGCCTTTGCCGCCTGGGAAGCATGCGTCACACCGAGTGCAAGCACCATCTGGCTTTTCCACAAAGGCACCGTATTTACCAGCGTGGACTGAATCTTCTCCGCCATCGTCGTGTCGTTTTCCTGAATCAGCCTAAGCTGCGGCGCTGTCTGGAGCGAAATCTGTCTGCTCAGCTCCAGATCATAGAGTTTCTTCTCAAAACGATTGCAAAGAGCATCCAGATCTCTTACCTCCTGCGCATCCTCAGGAAGCCCGGATGCGGACGCCCTCTTTGCCAGCGCCGGAAGCTCCTCCGTTCTGACCTGCGCCAGTTTCTTCTTTCCTGCCAGAATGTACATGGACAGTTCTTTGAAATACGTCTTATTCAGTTCATACATCTTATCCAGCATCGCTGCGTCTTTCATAAGCTGAACCTGATGCCCTTCCAGCACACGGCAGATTCTGGACACGCTCGTCTCCGCTTTCGCATACTTCTCCTTCATGGCAGACAGCCTGTTCGTACTCCTTTTGAAAAAGCCAAATACGCCCTTCTCTTCTTCCGTGGCGTCAAAGCTCTTTAATTCTGTCACAACGCTCGTAAGGATGTCTCCCACTTCTCCCAGATCCTTCGTGCGCACGTTCTCCAGCGCCGCTTCCGAGAAATCCGCCATCTTTTTCTGCGCCCCGGCTCCATACTGGAGCATCATGCCGGAATTGTGAAGGTCGATCTGTTTTGAAAAATCCTCCACCATCTTTTTTTCCTCCTCCGACAGAATGGACTCTTCAAAAACCGGAGTCTCCGCCGGCTCCTTTCGCTGCTCCGCCACCGTCACGGGGGAATCCTCCTTTTCTGTCCCAAAGGGATCGAATGTCAATGTGGGAGTTTCCTGAAAATCTTTAAATTCTTCTTTCATATTTTTCCTTTTTACCTATCATCTCTATCTTCTGTTTTCTGCTTCTTTGTTTCGATTGGCGGAAAAATCCGTTCCTGTCAGACCTTCCTGGGCAAGCATGGTCTGTAAAACAGAAATATCAGAAGAAATATCCCACGCCTTGTCCTGATAAAAGCTGTCCAGCAGGTTTTCAAACGCCTGGTTGATCGTATCCAGCGTTCCCTCGATCTCCTGTCTGGCGGAAAGAATATTGCCGCTTTGTACCGGCTGGGCCGCCAGATCGCTGTAGGCTTCCAGAAGCTTCACCGTCGTAGGCAGATAATACCCCATAAATTTATGCAGTTCCTCCACAAGCTGCGGCTCTTCTTCCACTTTCTGGAAAATCTTCTGCACGATCTGCTCGATACAAAGAACCTTCTTCGAAATTTTCTCACCGGAAATCGCATCCCTGCACGTTCTGATCTTCTGGATGTATGCTTCTCCTTCTTCTATGACCTTTCTGGCCTCCTCCGGCAGAAGCTGCTCCTCTTTTCTGCTCTCGATTTCCATTCTCTGCCGCTCCTCAAGCTGCGCCTGCGCCGCCAGATACAGATCATACGCCTCATTGCTCACCATCAGGCAGGTTTCCTTCTTATCCAGATGACCTTCCAGAAACATCCGTCTGCCGATCATATCCTTGACATCCCTTCGCACATAATCCTCCGTTTTTCCCACGGACCCCGCCAGCTCGCGGATGGAACAATACGGCCTGCTTCTGAAATTTCCTATGTAAGCCTGGAATCTTTTCGCCCGTCTTAGAAGCTTCGTCCCGATGGAACCCATCACACCTCCGGCAACCGTAAACGGAAGAAATGCGGCTGCCACTTTCAGCGGTACTAAAAAGTCTCCAAGTACTCCCACCATCAAAAGGATAAGCATACTGATTCCCAGTCCTCCGGCCAGCGTATAGCCGCTGGCGGACAACGCCAGACCACCCACTGTCAGTCCCGTCGTGCTTCTAAACAATCCAGAGCGTCGGTAAGGCGTGGCGGGAACCGTCTCTTTCTTCCCTCCTGTAAAATCTTTTCTCTTTCTGTCTGCCGCACTCAGTCTTTCCCCCGCCTGTGTGAGTCCCTGACTGACTCCCTCTATTGCAGAGTTCACGGTTCGATTGATTGTCTGGTTGATGGTATCGTTTAATTTTCGAAAATCCTTCGTGTCTACGGCTGACTGCACCAGATTTCTGATATCCTTCCCAAGATTTGACCAGTCGTGATTTGTCATTGCCTGTTTTCTCACCTCTTATCCCTGTATTTCATATATTTTTATTATGACTTTTGACCCTGATATTTTATTATAACTCTCTTATGATGAAACTACAACGAACTTTTTTCTTAAAAATCACTTGATTTTCTCATTTTCGTGGTATACTATACCTATATACATAGTTTCAAAAACTATATAAAATATTTTTAATTTCTACTTTTCATGAAATATATTCTCTGTTTTCAGAAAGGAGCTGTATGTTATGGCAAAAATGAAAAACACGGTTTCAAAAAAACTCAAAGACCCCGGCAGTGCAATCACGCACTTCATCGGCATGATGATGGCGCTTTTTTCGGCAACGCCGCTTTTGATCAAGGCTGCCGGAAAGCCGGACCGGATTCATCTGGTCTCTCTTGCAGTCTTTATCCTCAGTATGGTGCTTCTCTATACCGCCAGCACGATTTACCATTCCCTCGACCTTACAGAGCGCGCCAACCGGATTCTGCGCAAGCTCGACCATATGATGATTTTCATCCTGATCGCAGGCACATACACCCCCGTCTGCCTGGTCGTCCTGAATAACCGGACGGGATATTTTCTGTGCGCGCTCGTATGGGCCATCGCCCTTGCCGGCATCATTGTCAAAGCTTTCTGGATTACCTGCCCGAAATGGTTTTCCTCCGTACTCTATATCGGTATGGGCTGGGTGTGCGTCCTGGCATTTACCCAGATTGTAAACGCACTCTCCCCCGCCGCCTTCGGATGGCTTCTGGCGGGCGGCATTATCTATACCATTGG
>CAJKKX010000026.1 GCA_905200565.1 uncultured Lachnospiraceae bacterium | reverse complement strand
TTCCGTCTCCATAAACTTCCGGGGTAAGTGGACATCTCCCCGCCAAACCGTGATTGGCACAAAAACCTAATCGCTCAAACATCATTTTCAGAGACTTAGTCTATGACAGCTTCTTTCATAAAAATAAACGTGATCTGAAAGCACTTCCTCCGGAAGTACCTGTGTCCGGTTGATCTCCCACACCATATCTTCAAGCTCCTCCCTGCTTGTCTGCACCTTCGCCGGAACAATGATACACTCATGAATACTGCTCGGCAAAACATAGAAATCATCGTTTAATTTTTCCCCGATTTCAGAAAGGACGCTGTCATAAATGATATTCACCGCCCCGAAATGCCGCCTGCTGTTCGACAGCACATACATAGGAAGCTCTTCCTCCCGTTCCCGAAACAGCCCTGCCTCTTCAAAGTTTTCCTCCAGAATCTCGTTCATCTCCTTAAATTCATAAGGGAAAAGCTGCGGCGTATTTCGCCTGGCTGTCTCATAAAGCTGCTTTTCTGTAATTTCCCAGATTTTTAAATGGCTGTTATGAATGAGGATCGTCCCGTTTCCAATCTCCTCATTTTCTAATACATAATAAAATACAAGCGCGAGATCCAGACAGCAGACATGCGGTATCTCATGCAGTTTTTCTTCATTTCTGTCATAGTTTATCAGTTTACAGACTACATGTGCTTCTGCTTTTTCGTAATTCGTATAGAAATCCGCATCGATCGGTGTGATCACTCTGCTCTTCTCGTAGATCTTCAGAATATCTTCCAGAATCTCCGAAATCGTCGCTCCCTGCTCATAAATATGATAATAATCCTCCAGGTAGATCATCGGGGATATCTTTTGCTTTTCTTCCTCTATGATGATTCCCTCCAGCTCCACTCCATTATTCTTCGTAATCCGGCGCCGCTTAACCTGCACCTCGTCTCCCATTTTCTCCTTTATACCGGCCTGCACCTTGCAGACAAATTCTTCGTAGCTCAAAATCTTTCCTCTCCTTTTTGATTTTATCTTTTTTCCTGGAACCCGTGGTGCGAACGCACCTGATAATTTTAGATGTTTCTTAATGATTTTTTATGTCACTTATGCTATCATATTTCTTTTCTTTCGTCAAGTGACATTTTGAAAAAAGACAGATTTTATTGACTTTTCACTCTGATAACGCTATTGTAAAGATATTTGGGGGCATTCAGTTATAAACCACTTTTCCCCCGCATCTTGGAAATAAAAAACAAAAAGGAGATCTCCATGAAATTACAGCAGTTGCTTAGTTATACACGAAAGGCCGTTGATGAATATCAGATGATTCATCCGGGGGATAAGATCGCCGTCGGAATTTCCGGTGGAAAAGACAGTCTGACCCTGCTCTATGCCCTGCACGGTCTTAAACGCTTTTATCCAAATCCTTTCGATATTCAGGCGATAACCGTCCATCTGGGATACAAAGACCTCGACCTGTCGCCCATTTCCTCCCTCTGTGAAGAGCTTTCCATCCCCTATACCATTGTGGATACAGAGATTGCCCATATTATTTTTGAGGAACGGAAAGAGGAAAATCCATGCTCGCTCTGTGCGAAAATGCGGAAAGGCGCTTTTAATCAGGAGGCCAAACGCCTCGGCTGCAATAAAGTCGCTTATGCCCATCACAAAGATGATATTGTGGAAACTATGCTCCTTTCTCTGATTTTTGAAGGACGCTTTCACTCCTTCTCCCCCCGCACCTATCTGGACCGGATGGATATGACGGTCATTCGCCCTCTGATGTTCGTGGATGAAGCAGATGTGATTGGATTTAAAAACAAGTACGCCCTCCCGATCGTTAAAAATCCCTGTCCGGCAGACGGATATACGAAAAGGCAGTATGCCAAAGACCTGCTCCGTCAGCTCAATCAGGAAAATCCAGGCGTAAAAGAGCGGATGTTCACCGCCATCCTAAACGGCAATCTTGCCGGCTGGCCCAGTCGTACCCCGCACAGCAGATAAGCAAAACCGTTTTATAAATACTTCATATTTTTTTAGATTCTATATATAGGATTCCTTTTTAAACTGTGCTATTCTTTGGAAAGAACAAAAGAATTGGAAGTGATAACTTTGAAAACACAGGTTCTCTATGTGAGCGGAACCGGGAATACGGAAAAAATCGCAAAAGTTCTCTATGGAGAAATTCCCGGAAATTCAAAAGACATCAAAACTCTGGATTCCTGCTTTGAAAAATGCTCTGCCGATGTCTATTTCATCGGATTCTGGGCAAACCGCGGTTCTGCCAGTGTGGAGATTCTGGACTATCTTTCCACTCTGCATGGAAAAAGTATCGCCCTCTTTGCCACATGCGGCATGGGAAACAGCCCTGCATATTATCGGAAAATAGAAACAAATGTATCGGCTTTCATTCCTGACGACAACCGGTATCTGGGAGCCTTTTTCTGTCAGGGGAAAATGCCCATGCAGGTACGGCGGAAATACGAACAGATGGAGACGCCGGAAAACGAAGCGATGGTCGCGCAGATGCTCCGCAATTTCGATGAGGCGCTGCTCCATCCCGATCGGCAGGATATGATAAATGCCCGTGCTTTCGTCCACTCTGTCTATCAAAAGATGCAGGCCCTTTAAAAATCAGGAAGAGGAGAAAAATATGAAAGAAAAATTCCAACGATTTATGTATGGACGCTATGGAGTCGATGACTTTTCAAAATTTTTGCTTTATGCCACCCTTGCTCTATGCGTCATTACTCTTTTTATTCGAAGCCGGATTTTAAACCTGCTGCTTCTGGCCGGAATCATTTATCTGTATTTCCGTATGTTTTCAAAAAACTACCAGAAACGCTGCCAGGAAAACCTCTGGTTTCTGCGCAGAAAAGATAAGTTTTTAAACTTTTTCCATCGAAAAAAAAGTCTTGCGCAGCAGAAAAAAGTTTACCGCATCTACATCTGCCCTGGCTGTAAGCAGAAGATCCGTATTCCCAAAGGCCACGGAAAAGTACAGATTACCTGCCCGAAATGCCATACAGATTTTATAAAACGTTCCTGATCGCCAAAAAGGAGACTTCATGTTCGGATATATCACCGTGAATCAGCAGGAGCTGAAAATAAAAGATTATAACCGTTACCGTTCCTATTACTGCGGTCTGTGCCAGGCTTTGCGGGAACGTTACGGAAAAACAGGCCAGATAACCCTGACTTATGATATGACTTTTCTCGTCATTCTGCTCACCGGGCTGTATGAGCCGGAATGCCGTATAGACCAGCGCCGCTGCATGGTTCATCCCGGCAGAAAGCATGACATGCTGGTCAACGAGTTTTCCGCTTATGCCGCTGATATGAACATCCTGCTCGCTTATCATAACTGCATGGATGACTGGATAGACGACAGGAATCTACTCAAGCTTTCCTCCGCCAAAATACTGGAAAGGAAATACAAGAGCCTGAAAAAACGTTATCCCCGACAAACAAATGCCATAGAAACCTACCTTGAACAAGTACATAAAAGCGAGCATGAAAATATAAATGATCTGGATTTAGTTTCCGGTTACACCGGAACACTTCTTGGCGAACTTTTCGTTTACCGGAGGGATGAATGGAATGACACATTACGCCGCATGGGATTTTTTCTCGGAAAATTTATTTATCTTATGGATGCCCTGGATGATCTGGAAAGTGATGAAAAGAAGAATCATTACAATCCCTGGAAATTTTACCGGGACAGGCCGGATTTTGAAGAGTTCAGCCGGAATATCCTGACCATGATGACGGCTGAATGCGCCAGAGAATTTGAAAAACTTCCCATCCTTATGGATGCCGAAATCCTGCGCAACATTTTATATTCCGGTCTTTGGACAAAATATGAATTGATGCAGCAGAAAAAACAGGAACTTAATCAGGAGAGAAAAAATAAATGATGACAGACCCTTATCGTATCTTGGGCGTCAGCCGTAATGCTACGGATGATGAGATTAAAAAGGCATACCGGAACCTCAGCCGTAAATATCACCCTGACGCAAACATCGGCGCCCCAAATCCGGAAGAAATAGAAGAAAAATTCAAAGAAATCCAACAGGCATACCATCAGATCATGTCCGAACGGGAACACGGTTCTTCCTCTTACAATGGAAACTTTTCCGGCAACGGACAGAACTTTTCCGGCAACGGTTCTTCGGTAAAAATGCAGGCCGCTGCAAACTTTATCAATTCCCGTCACTTTAAAGAAGCGCTGAATGTCCTGAATGATATTCCGGAGCATGATGCGCAGTGGTATTTTTTCAGCGCCGTGGCAAATGCCGGACTTGGCAATAATATAACCGCAAAAGACCTGGCGTCCCAGGCAGCAGCCCTGGAACCCGGAAATATACAATACCGCCAATTCCTGCAACAGTTGGAATATGGCGGCGCCTGGTATCACTCTATGGGAAATACTTATGGAAGCCCTGTATCGGGCCACAATTATTGTATGAATCTTTGTATGCTCAATTTATTCTGCCACTGCTGCTTTCCCTGCTAAACTTGCCAAGTTCCAGATATTTTGTTCTGACATGGCGTTTGTGCGCCCGCAGCAGGGCAGAAAGCTTATTGTAGAACCAGAAGGAATAGACCAGTACATGATGCGCAGCGCCGATCTTTTCCTTCGTGGTTCCGTGGTAATATTCCCCTCCAGCTTTGACGGGGGCTTTTTTTTTGACTGCCCGAATCAGGTCTGACTCACAGGTGATGACATCTGCAAATTCTGTATACGCCAATCCTACACACTTTTCTTTATGGGAATCGCTTCCGCCGAATCCCGGCAAATAATATTTTCTCGCCAGTTCTTTCGCCGCCCGGTTGCTTTCCGGCGTCTCACAGGCATTAAAGGTTTCCACAAAATCCAGTTTCCGCATGACGGAATCCCTGGATTTTTTAAAAAGCCTCGTCCCTCCAAAGCTCATGTATTTTTCTCCGCAAGGATGCGCCGGACCCAGGATTCCCCCATAGGCATGGACGATTGTAATCAGCAAAGACACCGGCATCCCTCTCACCTCCAGAATACGAAGCTTGATTCCGTCCGGCATCACCACAAGCATATGCCCGCATTGATGGTATCATACTCGATTCCCTTCAATACGATAAAGTCGTCCTCATCCTTGCGATTCTCTCTTTCTTTTTTCCAAGATCGGTAGCCGTCATAGGAATTATGGTCTGTCACCAGCATTCCCTGAAAGCCCTTGTCTCTGAGAATGCGGATATAATCCTCAATTCCCACTCTTCCATCCAGTGAGCCTTCTTTTGTATGACAATGCATGTCAAATTTCATATGCCACCATCCTTTCGGCTATTCCGATCTATGAGAAAGATCTTTTCCTGCTATTCTTCCTTGCTGCATCCGTTTTCATACATAGAAAGATCAGTTTAACTGTCCTTTTTTCATCACTACATGCACACTGAATGGATTAATGATGATTCCTTCCGCCTGCTCTACAAGCACCTCCGGAATTTTCTCATAGGGAACCAGCACGCCCCGGAATTTCTCCTGTCCTTTGAATTTATTAAATTCATGTATATCCGTAAAAAGCGGCTGAAACATAGCGTCGCCCTGGAGTTTCATCAGAGGAAGCTTCTGATCCTCCTGTACCGGAACGATGTAAGTTCCGCGGCGCATATTTACCATCACCTCTTCTTCCATCTCCTTAAGTTCCTGCGTTGGTTTTACATTCGGTTCTCTGCGGATACGCTGCATCAGATACATTGCCGTGAGCTGAAACTGCGGATTATCCACACGCACCTGGCCTTCTGGAATTTTGCTGTAATCCGGCGGTACCACCAGTTCTTCCAGGAGAATTTTCATCTCTTCCTCCCCTTTGTCAATAACCAGTACATTAATTCCCAGAAAATACAGACTGGAATAAAAATTCAGGAAATTTTTATTTTCCACCTTCATAATCTGCACCGGATTCTTCTCGTTGTGAAATTCTTCCGCCGCTTTTTTAATATCTTCTTCCTTCCGGAAAATGTAAATTTCATCATTATATGTCTCTTCGTCACAGTGGACGAAAGGAAGCCTTGTACATCTTGAAAACAGTACAAAAATTTCCTCTGCATTTCTTAATTGTTGAAGCATAAACCGTTTCTTGCTGTCAATCTGTGCCATTTGATCGTTCCTTCCTGCTTTTGTTATAAAAATCGTTCGGAATAGTGAAAACAAGAACAAATCCTTCCCCGCAGCCATTCCAAACCATGATATGTTTATCATACCATATTTCTGTGAAAAAGCCCAGATATTTATATTTTTTGATTGCCTTTGAATAATTTGGCGGAAACGACCCAAAATGTTTAATAGAACAGAGGAGGATTCCACATCATGGACTTTTTTTCGAAAATGGATCTCAAAATTTTCTGTATGGAAATCATCGGCAGCTTCCTGGTTGCCATCGGCATTTATAATTTCGCGCTCTACGCGGAATTTCCCATGACAGGATTTTCTGGAATTGCCATCATTCTGCACCGTCTCTTTCACCTGCCTGTTGGAACCACCACGATTCTGCTAAATATTCCGGTAGCTCTTTGCTGTTATCGTCTTTTAGGAAAAATCTTTTTTCTGCGTTCCCTGCGCTGTATGCTGATTTCTTCTATCATGATAGATGTTGTCGCTCCGCTGCTCCCCATTTACCAGGGCAGCCGCCTGCTTGCCTCTATCTGCACAGGAGTGATTGCAGGACTCGGTTACGCGTTGATTTTCATGCAGGGTTCCTCCACTGGCGGAATTGATTTTATTACGATGTCCATCAAGTCCTTAAAACCGCACGTTTCCATCGGAAAAATCGTATTCTTTGCAGACGCTGTCATTATTTTGATCGGCGGCGGCATTTTCCGCGATATTGACGGCATCATTTACGGTTTAATCGTTGCCTGGCTTTTCTCACTCGTCGTAGACAAAGCCATGTACGGCGTAAATGCCGGAAAGTTCGCTCTCGTGGTCACCTCCAGAGCCGATCTGGTCACGGAAACCATCCGCAAACACAGCGGCAGAGGTTCCACGATTCTGAGAGGACAGGGCGGCTACCGAAAAGAAGACCGTTTCGTCGTACTATGTGCATGCAGCAATAAGCAGATGTATTCTCTGCAACAGGCGGTAAGGCTGGCCGACCCGGAATGCTTTCTCATCATTCTGGAATCCAGCGAAGTGCATGGACAAGGCTTTCATCCCCTGGTGCTTGGACAGAAACAGCAGTCTGATTTGCGTTAAAACAGACTGCTGCATTTTTATTTTTTTAAATATTTCGCCACATATTGTCCAGTATATGAGTCCGGATTCTCTGCTATCCTCTCTGGCGTTCCCTCCGCCACGATAGTTCCTCCTTTGTCTCCGCCTTCCGGCCCAATATCTATGATATAATCTGCTGTCTTAATGACGTCCAGATTATGCTCAATGACGACTACCGTGTTTCCGCCTTCCGCCAGACGCTGCAAAATCTCTATCAATTTATGCACATCTGCAAAATGAAGTCCCGTGGTAGGCTCATCCAGAATATAAATCGTCTTTCCGGTACTGCGTCTGGAAAGCTCCGTTGCAAGCTTAATACGCTGTGCTTCTCCTCCGGAAAGCTCTGTAGAAGGCTGCCCCAGACGAATATAGGAAAGTCCCACATCATACAGAGTCTCTATTTTTCTCTTAATGGACGGAATATGCTCAAAAAATTTCAAAGCTTCTTCCACCGTCATATTCAATACGTCATAAATGCTTTTTCCCTTATACTTTACATCCAGCGTTTCCCTGTTATATCGTTTTCCTCCACACACTTCACAGGGAACATATACATCCGGAAGAAAGTGCATCTCGATTTTCAGGATACCGTCTCCGGAACACGCCTCGCATCGTCCGCCCTTTACATTAAAACTAAAACGGCCCTTTTTGTACCCTTTGGCCTTCGCATCGGCCGTGCTGGCGAACAGATCCCGAATCTGATCAAAGACCCCCGTATAAGTCGCCGGATTTGACCTCGGCGTCCTTCCGATCGGCGACTGATCGATAGCGATTACTTTGTCTAACTGTTCTACCCCCTCTATCCGTTTGTGCTTTCCCGGAATCATTCTTGCCCGGTTCAGCTTCTTTGCCAGCGTCTTATAAAGAATCTCGTTTACCAGAGAGCTTTTTCCCGACCCGGACACACCTGTCACGCATGTCATTACTCCCAGGGGAATTTTCACATCAATATTCTTGAGATTATTCTCCTGTGCGCCCACGATCTTCAAATACCCTGTCGGTTGTTTACGCACCGAAGGAACCGGTATCTTTCTCTTCCCGCTCAGATATTCTCCCGTAATCGACCCCTCTTTTTCCATAATCTCCTGTGCGGTTCCCGCCGCCACAACTTTTCCGCCATGTTCGCCTGCTCCCGGCCCGATATCTACCACATAATCCGCCGCACGCATCGTATCTTCATCATGCTCCACCACGATCAGCGTATTCCCCAGATCCCGCAGATTCGTCAGTGTCCGCAGTAGTTTGTCATTGTCCCTCTGATGCAGTCCGATACTCGGTTCATCCAGAATATAAGCGACTCCCACCAGGCCGGAACCAATCTGAGTCGCCAGCCGGATACGCTGCGCCTCTCCTCCGGAAAGCGTTCCCGTAGCCCGCGCCAGTGTCAGATATTCCAGCCCAACGTCTACCAGAAATCCTACTCTGGCATGGATTTCCTTTAATATCTGTTTTCCAATCATAAGCTGATGCTCGGAAAGCTCCAATTTTTCCATAAATTTCTGCAAATCCCGAATGGACATAGAAGTTACTTCATGGATATTCTTCCCCCCCACGGTTACTGCCAGGGCTTCTTTCTTTAAGCGCTGTCCCTTACACATCTTACATGGTGTAATTTGCATAAAGGTTTCATATTCCTGCTTGATACTCTCCGACCCGGTCTCCCGATAACGGCGCTCCACATTTCGAATCAGTCCTTCAAACGCCACATCGTAGATTCCCTCGCCCCTCTGGCCTTTGTAGCGTACCTTTACCACCCTTCCGTTCGTTCCATGAATCAGCATGTCACGAATGTCCTGCGGAAGCTCTTCATAAGGCGTATGGAGATCAAACTGATATTCCTCCGCCAATGCGTCCAGAATTGCCCTTGTGTAACTTCCTTTATCCGTGCAGGACTGCCAGCCTATGACAACAATCGCCCCATCCGCAATGCTTAAGGTTTTATCCGGAATCATGAGATCCTCGTCAAATTCCATTTTATATCCCAGACCGTAGCAATCCGGACAGGCGCCAAATGGATTATTAAAAGAAAAACTTCTCGGCTCGATCTCATCGATACTGATTCCGCAGTCCGGGCAGGAAAAGCTCTGGCTGAAACGAATGGTTTCCTCTCCATTGACGTCCACGATTGCCAGCCCTTCCGCAAGTTCCAGTACCGTTTCCAGTGAATCTGTCAGTCTTTTTTCTATACCGCTCTTTACGATCAGGCGATCCACTACGATTTCTATATTGTGCTTGATGTTTTTATCCAGCGAAATCTCTTCCGACAGCTCATACAGGCTTCCATCAATCTGTACGCGCACATATCCGCTTCGTTTCGTCTGTTCCAAAAGCTTAGCATGTGTTCCTTTTCTCCCCCTGACTACCGGCGCTAAAAGCTGAATCCTTGAGCGCTCCGGCAATGCCATGATGTGATCTACCATCTGATCTACCGTCTGTTTTCTGATCTCCTTTCCACATTTCGGACAATGCGGGATGCCGACCCTGGCATAGAGCAGACGGAAATAGTCATAGATTTCCGTCACTGTTCCGACCGTAGACCTCGGATTACGGTTCGTAGATTTCTGGTCAATGGAGATTGCAGGCGGAAGCCCTTCGATACTTTCCACATCCGGTTTTTCCATCTGCCCCAAAAACTGCCTTGCGTAAGAGGACAGCGATTCCATGTATCTCCTCTGCCCCTCTGCATAGATCGTGTCAAAAGCCAGCGATGATTTTCCCGAACCGCTCAGGCCGGTAAGGACTACCAGCTCATTTCTTGGAATATCCAGATCAATATTTTTCAGGTTGTTTTCATTTGCTCCGCGGATTCGAATCATCGGTTTTCCGTCTCTGATTGCTGCCATATTTTCCTCCTGTTTGTTCCTTGTGAAAGCTCCGCCTTAGGGCAGATCTGCCAACTGTTTTTTCAATACGATCATTTTATCACGCAGGCGCGCCGCTTCTTCAAAATTCAGCTCCGCCGCCGCCTGTCTCATCTTTTTCTGAAGCTCTCCTGTCAGTTTTTCCAGTTCTTTTTTCGTCATGGATTCCGGATCTTTTTCGAAATCCTCCTCTTTTCTCTCGACTTCCTTTGAAATACTGATCAAATCACGAACCGCTTTTTTGATTGTCTGAGGCGTGATACCGTGCCTGTCATTATACGCCTCCTGAATCTTCCGGCGCCGCTTCGTCTCATCAATCGCCAGACGCATGGAATCTGTCACCACGTCGGCATACATGATAACATGTCCTTCTGCATTTCTCGCCGCCCGTCCGATCGTCTGCACCAAAGAAGTTTCTGAACGCAGAAAGCCTTCTTTATCCGCATCCAGAATCGCTACCAGTGTAATTTCCGGTATATCCAGACCCTCTCGCAGCAGATTGATACCCACCAGCACGTCAAACACGTTCAGGCGCATATCCCGAATAATTTCTGTCCGCTCAAGCGTATCGATATCCGAATGCAGGTACTTTACCCGGATGCCGATTTCCCGCATATAATCCGTCAGATCTTCCGCCATCCTTTTTGTCAGGGTCGTAATCAGAACCTTGTTTCCTTTCGACACTTCCTTATTTACTTCGCCCACCAGGTCGTCAATCTGCCCTTCCACCGGACGCACCTCTACGTCAGGGTCCAGCAGGCCCGTGGGGCGGATAATTTGCTCTGCCCGGAGCAGTTCATGATCCGCTTCATATTCTCCCGGTGTGGCGGATACGAAAAGCATCTGGTCGATTTTGCTCTCAAACTCCTCAAAGTTCAGAGGACGGTTGTCTTTTGCCGAAGGCAGACGAAATCCATAATCCACCAGCGTCGTCTTTCTGGACTGGTCTCCCGCAAACATTCCCCGAACCTGAGGGACTGTCTTATGGGACTCGTCTATGATAATCAGAAAATCATCCGGGAAATAATCCATCAGCGTGTGAGGCGTCGCTCCCGGTTCCAGCCCCGCCAAATGTCTGGAATAGTTCTCGATGCCGGAGCAAAAACCAGTTTCTTTCATCATTTCAATATCAAAATTCGTCCGCTCTGCAATCCGCTGCGCCTCCAAAAGCTTGTCCTCACTTTTAAACCAGCGCACTCTTTCTTCCAGCTCTGCCTCAATATTTTTCGCCGCCTCCAGAATCTTCTCCATCGGCACTACATAATGAGAGGCCGGGAAAACCGCCGCATGTTCCAGACTGCTTTTTACTTCCCCGGTCAGCACGTCAATCTCCGTAATCCGGTCGATCTCGTCTCCAAAAAATTCTACCCGGATCGCCGTGTCCGTATTCATTGCCGGAAAAATCTCCAGTACATCTCCCCTCACCCGAAACGTACCTCTTTTAAAATCCATATCATTCCGGTCATACTGAATGTCGATGAGCTTACGCATCACCTCATCCCTGTCCTTCTCCATGCCCGGACGCAGGGAGATCACCATCTCCTTATAATCCACCGGGTCGCCCAGTCCATAGATACAGGACACGCTGGAGACAATGGTCACATCTCTT
>CAJKKX010000025.1 GCA_905200565.1 uncultured Lachnospiraceae bacterium | reverse complement strand
CCGCATCACAGTTTCCACGAACACAAAGAATCTTTTCTTTTATATTATTAAGCATCTCTATTACTTTTTTTGGTGCATATCCTTCTGGCAGGTCATTTCGTGGTCCATGATAGAGAATGTCCCCTAACAAAAGTAATTTATCTGCCTGTTCTCTTTTAAATGCCTTAAGCATCTTCTCGCAGTAAAATGCGGAACCATGTATATCTGATGCAAACATCAATTTCATATGTTTATCTCCTTATTTTTCCATCTTGTTTTATCTTAATGCCCTCCAGGAGAGCTGTCAATCAAAACTTGACTTATAAGCATGGATTCCGCCAATGAGTGTCTTTACCCGATATCCCCGGGCCGCCAGCTCTTTCGCCGCTACCATGCTTGTCGCACCCCGTTCACAATAAAGAAGTAATGTCATGTCTCTTGGAAGCTCTCTGCATCTTCCAAGCCTCTCATATGGAATATTAACCGCTCCTCTGATATGCTGTACCCGATATTCCTCCGGCGTGCGCAAATCTATGATAAATACATTTCCACTTTTCACATACCGATCCAGTTCACCGGCTCCTATCATGCCAAAATCCAAATAGATTCCCTCCTCATTGAATTCTCTTGCTGTTAGTATATGTGAGACTCAAAAAAAAGCGCCGCAAAACGGCGCTTTTTTCGGAAGATTTAGTAATTGGACTCGTTGCTGTAGCTGTTCTTATCGCTGCTGTTTTTAGAATTGTGGCAGTTTTCTGCATTCTGAGAAGAGTTTCTCGCTGCATTCTGGGAATTTGTATTGCCTGCTGCATTTCTGGATGTTGTGCTTGTTTCAGAATTGTTTGTGCTGTTCTGGGCTTTGTTTTTTGAGTTTGTATTCTTTGCCATTTCAAATTTCCTCCTGAAAAATAAGAATTATTTGTTGCATTTCTATTGTCCCTCTTTCTTATTTTTTTATGCACCGGAAAAAGATTGTCGGAAAACGCCAAAAAATGAAAATTCTGATAAATTTATATTGCATTTTTTACCAATATGTATTATAATTTCGATGTAAAAGAATTTACCCTTCAAAAAATTTTTTTACAACCCCTTATTAATTATTTATACTCCCCTCGAAACAGTCGGTAGCTCCCCTACCGGCTGTTTCACGTTACAGGAAAGATTCCTGCATACTTTCCACATTTATGCGGAATCCTGAAATTACAAGCGAGGTAACTACAATGAATACAGATACAATTCACAGACTTTTTCATTTTTTAAAGAAAAGCCCCTCCGCCTTTCATGCCGTCCGGACGATTTCGGAACTGCTGCTGGCTGACGGGTATCATGAACTTCTCGAAAGTGAAAGCTGGAACATCACCCCTGGAGGGAAATACTTCGTCTCCCGAAACGGTTCCAGCATTATCGCTTTCCATACAGGAAAAGTATCCGGGGACTATGGATTCCAGATCTGTGCTTCCCACAGCGATTCCCCAACCTTTAAATTAAAGGAACATGCCGAACTGGAGGTTCGTGGAAAATACACGCGGCTAAACACCGAAGGCTACGGCGGTATGCTCTGCTCCACCTGGTTTGACCGTCCGCTCTCCATCGCAGGAAGAGTCGTTATCAAAAAGGAACATTCTTACCAGGTGCAGCTTCTGGACATCGACCGGGATCTCTTATTAATTCCCAGTCTGGCAATTCATATGAACCGCCAGGCAAACGACGGATTTTCCTACAATAAACAGATTGATCTGCTCCCACTGTTTACAGACTCTGCATGTACCCAAAACAGCTTCCGGCGCTTTTTAGCCAGTGAACTAAAAGTTTCGGAAGATTCTATTTATGGTACGGACCTGTATTTATACAATCGTTCCGAACCTTCTCTTTGGGGAAAAAATATGGAATTTCTTTCCGCTCCCCGACTGGATAATCTGGAATGTGCCTATGCGTCCCTGATGGGATTTTTACATGGCGCCCCACAAAACACGATAAATGTCTATGCCTGTTTTGATAATGAAGAAGTCGGTTCCGGAACCAGACAGGGCGCAGGTTCTTCTTTCCTGTACGATGTCCTGCACCGCATCAACGATGCTCTGGGTAAAAACGGGGAAGATTATCAAAAAGCAGTTGCCCGCAGCTTCCTCATCAGTGCGGACAATGCACATGCCGTCCATCCAAACCATCCGGAAAAGACCGATACCGCAAACTGCGTGTATATGAATCAAGGCGTCGTCATCAAATCACATGCAGGCCAGAAGTACACCAGCGACGCCGTCAGCATCGCCATTTTCAGAGCGCTCTGTGAACAGGCGCACGTCCCGGTACAGTTTTTTTCCAACCGTTCCGACCAGGCGGGCGGAAGCACACTGGGAAATATTTCATCTCAGAAAGTCCCCGTCAGGGCTGTGGACGTCGGCCTGGCGCAGCTTTCCATGCACTCGGCCTATGAAACAGCGGGAGCGAAAGATGTAGAGGATATGATACGGGTTATGGAAACTTTTTATCAGTCCTGTGTACGGATAAATGGAGAAGGAGGATTTTCTCTTTCCTAGAAGGATTTCACCCGTTTTGCATTTCCTGCAAGCAAAAAGAGGAACCAGCCCTGCGACTGATTCCTCTTTTTGCTGTCTTTATCTTTTATTTCTTTTTGTAAACTGCCTTTTTCCCAACACCTGCGGATTTCATTGCTTTTTTCAGTTTCTTTACTTCTTTCGCAGCCATCTTCTTCGGATAGTTTATTTTTACATTTGCTTTCACACCCTTGAATGCCTGTTTTGCGATCTTCGGAGCTTTTTTCGCTTTAAAGGTTACGGTAGCAAGCTTCTTGCAGTTAAAGAATGCTTTCTTTCCAATGCTGGTTACGTTTGCGCCAACGGTAACAGATTTCAGCTTTGCATTCTTCTGGATTGCCCCCGCTGCCACAGAAGTTACCTTATAAGTTACGCCATTCTGTTTTACAGTAGCCGGAATGTTAAGCTTAGCGCCAGTTGCACCAGCTACTGCTACCGTATTGCCTTTTGTTACTTTATAAGTAACGGAACCTGCCTTGAAAGTATCGCCTACAGCCAGACCAGCCTTTTTCAGCGCTGCCTTTGCATCGTTGAGCGCTTTTACCGCTGCGTTTACTTCCACACGGGTAGCTGCATCACCTTTTGCTGCTACAGCCTGTGCTGCCTTCAGCGCATTCTGGAATGCTGCCCAGCTTTCTGCGGTATAGTTGTCATTCTTTACTGCTCCTGCCGCTGCAACCGCAGAATTCAGAGAAGCTTTCTCTGCGCTGCCTGCCGGTGCTGCTACCAGCGCTGCCTTTGCGGTATTCAGATCTTCGAGAGCCTTTGCAACGTCCGCATTCGTAGCTGTTGCAGAGTTCAATGCGTTTTCGACTGCTGCCAGCGCATCTGCAAATGCTGCCCAGCTTTCTTCCGTATAATCTCCCTTCACAAGAGCTGACGCCGCGCCGTAAGCTGCCTGTAAACCTGCTTTTTCTTCCGTCGTCGCTGCACGCTCTACCAGTTTATCTTTTGCACCGTTCAGGGCAGTGACCTGTGCGTTTACTTCTGTACTTGTAACGCTTTCTTTTTTATCAATCTTGTCAAGAACCGCTTTTGCTGCTGCCAGTGTGTTCGTAAACTCTGTCCAGCTTGCGTCTGTAGACATCCCTTTTTCCACAGTCTTCAGCTCATCATACTTGCTCTGGAGAGCTGTCTTGTCAACCAGAACCAGTCTGTTGGAAGTCGTAGTAAGATTGGTCTTTAAGGTATTTGCCTGAGATGTGGTAAGTTCTGCCTCTTCATCGTCAAGAACCGTCTTTGCTGCGCTTAACGCTTCTCCATATGCAGTCCATGTATCGCTGTAATATTTATTTTCTGTATTCTCGGCGCCTTTGGCTGCTACCACCCGATCATACTCAGCCTGAAGCTCTGTCGGATCTGCCTTGCTTACTTTTTCATAATTTACATTTCTTACCAGCAATGCAGCGCCTGCTCCTGCTGTCATGGAAAGGCTGCCTGCCTGTGCGCCTGCACAGGAAACATCCGCTGCCAGAGCGACTGCGTCTCCACCGGCCGGTGTAACGCTTGCCGTAAGCTTCCCGTTATTGACCGTTGCGCTGATTGTATAATCGGTATCCTGCGCCAGAGCCGGACCGACATTTACCTGCGTGGTCTGCTCTCCAACGGCATAGTACCATTTGCTGCCGTCAAATCCAACCTTTACATCGCCTGCGCCCAGTGCAAATGCTGCGTTGTTCGCCTGCGGACGTACGACTGCAGACAGTGTGCCTTCTGCGAAATCGGTCACGTCGGAAGATGTTGCGGTCGTTCCTGCCGCTACCTCTGCATAATCTGTTCCGCCGACCATGTCTCCTGTTTCAAAGAGCTGGCCTTCTCTTTCTCTTACCCACGTAAAACTGTCAAATGCGACTTCCTGTCCGCCGATTGTCATATTTCGAATATTCATATCGGTCAACTGTACCGGATCGCCATAACTTCCCGCTTTAAATCCCATGCGGATCGGCGCCGCCGCGCCGTCTTCACCAGCCGTCGCCGCATAGGTGTCCAAAGCGCTTAAGGCATCCGCGGCATCCCCGGATATCTCAACCCCTTCTGCCTCTTCTGAACCTTCCGGAGTTACGTTTACCTTGACGCTTCCGGATTCCAGATATTCAATCTTTACATTTGCAAACTTATTGTCTTCCAGATTGGTCAGCCCTGCAATATCCGGCCATCCTGTAAGATCGCCACATTGGTATTGCAGCAGCCATCTGCTAATATCATAGTTCAGAAAAGCCCAGTGTGTACTGTCCACATATTTCACCATGATACCGAAACGCATATTGGCAAGCGATCTGTTTGGATAAAGATCCACAGAGATGGTCTTATCCACGCCTGCCTCCATAGTCATGTCATTCCCTGCTGCCAGAATAACGGCCGGCGCCGTCTCTGCCGCATAGTCCTCGTTAATATTATTGTTTGCGCTTGATGACTTCAGATGCCAGGTCTCCTGTCCTCCAATATTCTGCGCGCCGAGCTCCGGACTCCAGGTTCCTGACGTCTCTACATTGGTTCCCGTTGACGTTGTTACGATTTTTGCAGCGTTTACCGTCATGGCGCCCGGTAAAACCGCAGTTACGGCAAGTGTCGCTGCAAGCACTTTTGCTAAAATGCTTTTCTTCATACGTTTATCCTCCTTTTTTTCGAATCAATTTTGACGTTCCGTCGAAAACTATTTCGATACTTCTTCTATTATATAATTATTCCCACCAAAAATCAAGTTTTTCCTTCCCGTGTTCCTATATTCCTGTATGAAGTAATTGATTGGCATTCTTCACACGTTCCACCGTCGGAGGCTCAATGCCTTCCAGCTCGTATTTCATACCAAGTTCTTTCCACTTATAGGCTCCCAGCGTGTGATATGGAAGGACTTCCACCTTTTCCACATTGTGCAGGGAGCGGATGAATTCATCCAGCCGGATCAGATACTCGTCATAATCACTTCGTTCAGGCACCAGAACATGCCGAATCCAAACCGGTTTCCCAATCTCATCCAGATATCTTGCCATATCCAGAATGTTCTGGTTTGTCTGTCCGGTCAGCCTGATGTGCTGCTCCTCGTCGATATGCTTAATATCCAGCATAACCAAATCTGTAGCTTCCATCAGCTTCGCAAACTTTTCAAAGAATGGCTCCTTCTTTGTAAACGGGTTTCCACTGGTATCCAGCGTGGTATGTATCCCCATCTCTTTTGCCTTCTGAAACAGCTCTGTCAGAAAATCAATCTGCAAAAGCGGCTCGCCGCCTGTCACCGTAATCCCGCCTTCATTCCCCCAGTAGGCGCGGTATTTGACCGCCTTTTTCAGAAGTTCGTCCGCCGTATAAGGCGTTCCCACCTGCATGTTCCAGGTGTCTGGATTATGACAGAACTGGCAGCGCATCGCACAGCCCGCAAGGAAAATCAGGTATCGAACCCCCGGCCCGTCCACAGAGCCGAAACTTTCCAGTGAATGAACCATCCCTATGATTTCTTTTTTCTTTTCGTCCATAAATACCTCCCGGATTTTCCGTTTAAAAAGGGGCAGTTTCTTTTCAAACTGCCCCCAATCTTCAAAAATCGTAAATTACATTGCCTCGTGGCAGGTTCTGGAAATGACATCCATCTGCTGTTCACGCGTCAGGTCGATGAATTTAACCGCATACCCCGATACACGAATGGTAAAGTTCGCATATTCCGGTTTCTCCGGATGCTCCATTGCATCGATCAGCTTCTCCGTTCCGAATACGTTTACATTCAGATGATGCGCGCCCTGATCAAAATATCCATCCAGTACACGTACCAGATTGTCTACTCTCTCGTCCTCGTTGTGTCCCAGTGCGCCCGGACTGATCGTCTGTGTATTGGAAATGCCGTCCAGCGCCAGCTCATACGGAAGTTTTGCCACAGAGTTCAGGGACGCCAGCAGGCCATTCTTTTCCGCACCGTAAGATGGATTTGCTCCCGGTGACAGCGGCTCGCCCAGTTTTCTTCCATCCGGAAGCGCTCCGGTAGCTTTACCGTATACAACATTTGATGTAATCGTCAGAATGGACGTTGTCGGCTCAGAATCTCTGTAGGTATGGCACTTGCTCAGTTTGTGCATGAATTTCTTCAGCAGCCATACCGCAATGTCATCCGCACGATCATCGTCGTTGCCATATTTCGGGAAATCTCCCTCTGTCTCAAAGTCAACTGCCAGCCCGTCCTCATCACGAATGACTTTTACCTTTGCATATTTGATGGCGCTCAGAGAATCAATGACATGTGAAAATCCTGCAATACCAGTTGCAAATGTACGTCTTACATCCGTATCGATCAAAGCCATCTCTGCTGCTTCGTAGTTGTATTTATCGTGCATGTAATGAATCATGTTCAGAGTATCCACATACAGCTTAGCCAGCCAGTCCATCATCTGATCGTAACGCTCAATAACTTCGTCAAAATCCAGATATTCGGAAGTAATCGGACGATATGCCGGGCCTACCTGTACCTTGGACTTCTCATCAATACCGCCGTTGATCGCGTATAACAGGCATTTCGCCAGATTCGCACGTGCGCCGAAGAACTGCATTTCCTTTCCGGTCTGCGTTGCGGATACGCAGCAGCAGATGCTGTAATCGTCGCCCCATACCGGACGCATGACGTCGTCGTTCTCATACTGGATGGAGCTCGTTCTTACGGAAATCTTTGAAGCATATTTCTTGAAGTTCGACGGCAGCTTTGAGGAATAAAGCACGGTCAGGTTCGGCTCCGGGGAAGGTCCCATATTCTCCAGTGTATGTAAGAAACGGAAATCATTCTTCGTAACCATAGAACGTCCGTCCATTCCAAGTCCTGCCACTTCCAGAGTCGCCCATACCGGGTCGCCGGAGAACAGCTCATTGTAGGAAGGAATTCTTGCGAATTTAACCATGCGGAACTTCATAACCATATGGTCGATCAGCTCCTGTGCCTCTGACTCTGTGATTTTTCCTTCTTTCAGGTCTCTCTCAATATAAATATCCAGGAAGGTAGATACACGGCCGACACTCATCGCTGCTCCGTTCTGTGTCTTGATTGCTGCAAGGTATCCGAAATACAGCCACTGTGCCGCTTCTCTCGCATCTTTTGCCGGCTCGGAAATGTCAAAGCCATATGCGGACGCCATTTCTTTCATATCTTTCAGGGCACGAATCTGATCTGCCAGCTCTTCACGCAGACGGAAATCTGTACCTTTCATGCCATGTCTTGCATAACGTTCGAAGTCATACTGCTTTTTCTGAATCAGGAAATCAATTCCGTAAAGCGCCACACGACGATAATCGCCCACGATACGTCCGCGGCCATAAGTATCCGGAAGTCCTGTGATAATCTTATTATGACGTGCAACCTTCATTTCCGGTGTATAGATGTCGAATACACCCTGGTTATGTGTCTTATGATATTTCGTAAAAATTTCATGAAGCTGTGCGTTCGGCTGATAACCATACGTCGTACATGCTTTCTCTGCCATATTGATACCGCCGTAAGGCATAAACGCTCTTTTCAACGGCTTATCTGTCTGAAGTCCTACGACTGCCTCCAATTCCTTCATGCTCTCGTCAATATATCCCGGTCCATATGCAGTCAGTCCTGAAACGACTTCTGTTTCCATGTCAAGAACGCCGCCTTTGGCACGCTCTTCTTTCTGAAGCTCCTGCAATCTTCCCCATAATTTATCTGTAGCTTCTGTCGGCCCCTCTAAAAAAGATTCATCACCTTCATACGGTGTGTAATTGCACTGAATAAAATCACGTACATCAATAGAATGCTGCCAGTTTTTTCCAACAAATCCTGCCCATTGCTCACGCTGTGCCATTCCAAAATCCTCCTCTAATTGTTATGATTTCTTTTTTCATGGTTAGTATAACATCTTGTTAAAGTAAAAACAAACCCTAAATTTACAATTTCCCTGTTGTATTGAATTTTGTACAATTTAGCAAATATCTTGTGTTTTCAAGCACTCTCCTCCCTATATCTTGTGTTTTTTCCTGTATCTTCCTTCGTCACATTTCCTTCTTTTCAAACGATTCCCTTCATGTTAAAATATGAATAATACAACATATCATCCACATACGAAAGGAGCTTTTATGAAAGAGAAAAAAGACATTTTTCCCATTCCGGCATATCTCTTTACTGCCGCACTTCTTCTATTTCTGATCACCGTCTCTTTGCCTGTTTTTCGCAGCCAGGCCAAAGGCGACAACAATCAAATCCGTATTGCCTGTGTAGGTGACAGCATTACCTTTGGCTACACCTCCTCAAACAGAAACCTTTACAGCTATCCCTCACAGCTCCAGAACCTTCTGGGAGATGGATATACCGTGGGCAATTACGGCCGAAACAGTCAGACACTTCTTAAGAATGGCGACCAGTCCTACTGGAATACTACAGAGTTTACAAACAGTAAAAATTTTAATCCTGATATTGTCATTCTGATGCTGGGTACAAACGATTCCAAATCCTCAAACTGGACGCACAAAGATGAATTTCTCTCCGATCTGAAAGAAATGATCCAGGTCTACCAGGAATTATCTTCCCACCCGGCGGTATACGTCTGTACTTCCCCCCGTATGCCGGTCGAATACGAAAACATGGCAACCAGGAGCGGCCTTTCCAACCGGGTAATCAATGAAGAGATCGTTCCGCTCCAGAAACAGGCTGCGCAGGAATCCTGCTGTAAGCTCATCGACGTCAATACTTTCTCCCACACCACTCTGGCCGATGACGATTTTAACGATTACGCGCATCCTACCGATACAGGATATCAGAAACTCGCAAACTTCATTTATGAGAACCTGACGTGTACCTGCGCCATCGAAAGCCTTTCTTTTGAAAATGGAACGGTTACGATTCCCTGGTATACCTCCCATGCGAACATCACGCTGAACGCCCGGTGTTCGGTCACACCGTGCCAGCTAGACGCTCACCAGAACCGTACCTTAACACTCACCTATGCTTTAACAGACGAGACAGAGCCTGCTTCTCTGAAAGATAACGTTTTGACTGTTACCGGCCCCGGAATCGTACATGTAGGCGTGAGAGCGGAGCTTTCCGGCACAGATATATTTCTGGAAGAAAACGCTTCCTTCCAGGTGACAAAGGAAGAACCTCCAAAAACAGAAGAAACGGAAAAGCATGTGGAGGATACGGAAAAACAGCAGGAGATTACGCCGCCCCCCACGCCAAAAATTACCCTTTCCCGTCCAAAGCTTACCGCCAAAAAATCCGGCACAAAAATAAAGCTTTCCTGGAAGAAAGATAAGAAAGCCAACGGCTACATTCTCCAGATGAAAGCCGGAAAAGGAAAATACAGACAGATCGCTTCGAAAAAAGGAAAGGTTACTTCTTATACAAAGAAAAAATTAAAAAAAGGAAACGTATACTATTTCCGCATGCGGAGTTATCGGAATAGTCCCTCAAGAATTTACTCTTCCTGGTCAAAACCAGTGAAAGTCCGCTTATAAAATCTACAGAACCTGCCACTGGCAGAAAAAGGGGAGCGCTGCAACTGTGCGCTCCCTTTCTTTCCCTTAGAAAAGTTTTCGAATATCATTAAACATCACCACAACCATCAAAAGCATCAGAAGCATCAGTCCGACAAAATGAACCATTCCTTCTTTCTCCGGATCTATCCTTTTTCTCCGAATCGCTTCCAGAATCAAAAATACCAGCCGCCCGCCATCCAGCGCCGGAAGCGGCAGAAGATTCATAACGCCCAGGTTTGCCGTCAGGAGGATGGATATGTTCAGCATGTTCAGCCAGACATAGAAGCCGCCGTCCGCGGCGCTTTCTTTGTACGTATCCCCAATAATGGTGACGACGCCGACCGGGCCGGACATATCATTGATTCCTACCTGTCCGGTAAAGAGCATCTTCAGACTCTCAATCGTGGTCTGAATCCAGTACTTGACTTCATACGCACTGTACTTAATCGTTTCCCACGCGCCGACCCGCTCCCTGTAGCTTGAGCTTGCGCCGATTCCAAAGATATATCTTCCGGTTTCACTCTGCTTCGGCGAAAGAGTCGCTGTGCGCTCCTCCCCGTTATGCTCATAAACAATCGTCACATCTTCGCCCTGATGGAAGGTCACATAGTTGGTGACCTCCCGGCTTAGGCGGATTTTCGTATGATTCATCCGAAGAATGGTGTCTCCTTTTTGAATCCCTGCTTCCGCCGCCGGATACCCTTCTGACACACTGACAACAACCGGCTTATCTACCCCGATGCTTCCTATAATGAGGACCGAAAGGATAAACGCCAGAATAAAATTAAAAATAGGGCCGGCTGCAATGATCGATATTCTGGTCCACACAGATTTGCTCGCAAAAGACCCTTCTTCCGTCGTAGCGTCATCTTCGCCCAGCATCATACAGGAACCGCCAAAGGGCAGCAGTTTCCAGGAATATCTGGTTCCTCCCTTTACCGTGCTGACGATTCTCGGCCCCATTCCAAGAGAAAATTCCTCTACGGTAACGCCGCCGCGCTTTGCCAGAAGGAAATGCCCCAGCTCGTGAATCAGAATAATCAAACTAAAAATAAGAAGTGCTAAAATTATGCTCATGCTACCACCTGTTTTCTATGAATTCATAAGTCATCTGCTCCGCAGTTAAAATTTCTTCCACCGTTGGTTTTTCCACCACCCGGTGTTCTTCCATACATGCCGTAAGAATCTCGTAAATATCCAGGAAGCGAATCTGCTTATGTAAAAACTTACTTACCGCACGCTCATTCGCCGCATTAAATACGGTCGGCATAGTTCCTCCTGCACGGGCCGCCCGAAATGCCAGCGGAAGTCCCAAAAAGGTTTCCATATCCGGTTTCTCAAAAGAAATCTGCCCAAGCTTCTCAAAATCCAACCGCCTGCCGCCCAGAAATCTTCTTTCCGGATAATACAGCGCATACTGAATCGGGAGTTTCATATCCGGTGTTCCAAGCTGCGCAATCACGGCTCCATCCGCAAACTCCACCATAGAATGAATCACGCTCTGCGGCTGTACCACCACCTCAATCTGCTCCAGGTCTGTACCAAAGAGCCACTTCGCTTCCATGACCTCCAGTCCCTTGTTGACAAGCGTCGCTGAATCAATGGTAATCTTCTGTCCCATTGCCCAATTCGGATGCTTTAAGGCATCCTCCAGGCGCACCTTTTCCAAATCCTGTCTCTTTTTTCCACGGAAAGGGCCGCCCGACGCTGTCAGCAATATCCGGCTGATCTGTCTTTTATCCTCTCCATTCAGAGCCTGGAAAATCGCACTGTGCTCACTGTCTACCGGAAGGATGCGTACATTTCTTTCCTTCGCCAACGGCATGATAATATGGCCTGCCGTGACCAGTGTTTCTTTATTGGCGAGCGCGACGTCTTTCCCTGCTTCT
>CAJKKX010000024.1 GCA_905200565.1 uncultured Lachnospiraceae bacterium | reverse complement strand
CCCTTCAAAATAAAGCACTGTATCAACCATATGTTCCAAGACACGCGGACCTGCTACCGTTCCTTCTTTCGTCACATGTCCGACAATGAAAATCGGAATACATAATCCTTTTGCAAGCTGCATAAATACATTCGTCGATTCTCTTACTTGCGACACACTTCCGGGAGCGGATGAAACTTCTTCGCTGTACATCGTCTGAATAGAGTCAATGACAACAAGTTCGGGACGCTCTTTTTCAAGAATTCCTCTTATGATCTCCAGATTCGTCTCACATAAAAGAAACAATCCGTCCGCAAAGTTTCCCATACGGTTTGCCCTTAGTTTGATCTGCGTCTGCGATTCTTCTCCCGAAATGTATAAAACTTTCTTTTTATCGGCCAGAATCCTGCACACTTGAAGCAGCAAAGTAGACTTTCCGATACCGGGATCGCCGCCGACAAGCACAAGCGATCCCGGAACGATCCCTCCTCCGAGCACGCGGTCTAATTCTTTGATGCCTGTAGCGCACCGCACGTCATCTTCAGCCGTTACATCGTTAAGCGGGATCACTTTCGCTTCTCTGACAAGCTCGCGAACAGCTTTTGCTCCCTGTGTACTGCCTTTCGTCACACCGCTGCCGATCTTTTCCTCTACAAATGTATTCCACTCCCCGCATCCCGGACACTGACCGAGCCATTTTGCCTCTTCATGCCCGCAATTCTGACAGAAAAACACACTTTTCTTTCCTTTTGCCATTCATTCTCCTTCTCAAAATCAAACACTCATTAAACAATCAGATTTGACACATCCATCTTAAAAGACAGATTCTAAACGCCTCTCAGCATAAGATCTGCCTACAGACAAACGGGGTGGATATAGCATCCACCCCGAAATCAATTTAAGTATTTGTAAACTTTTCAGTTAATATATTAACATTTTACAACTCTCATTGTCGCTTCCTGTCCTTCTGAAAGTTCCACGCTGACACTGAGTTTTCCACTTAAATTCGTACGCATCTTTCCTGCGGACTCGCCGTCAATAAATACTTCATACTCACATTCCGGCTCTAATTCCAAAGTAAACTGAACGTCTCCCTTTGCGGAAACAGAAAACGCAACTTCTGAATCCGTCTCTTTAAAACCTTCCACTGCGCTTCCCGGAACAGATTCATAAACGAACATTCCGTTCCTCTCAAGTTTTGTAATTTCCGAAAAGGTTTTTACTTTATAAATATCACCTTCAAATTCATAATTATCTTTCTTCGTTTTTTCCGAAAGAGTGTAGTCTCCGAAACTGAGACTTCCGTCATTCTCCGCGCGCAATAATTCCTTCACTGCTGCCATCTTCATTTTCCTCCTAAGTATTTCACAATGTGATCACAGGATATGTTTTGTGTAAATCATTGTCTTTCGCATTCCTTTGACCTTTGTACCATTATAATATAAAATATTTGATTTTTCTACTCCTATAAACGATCTTCTTTCCGAATGAAGCGAATCTCTTTTTTCACAGTTCCCGCCTCAATGCAGTCTCCCCGCTTCACTTCTCCGTTCAGGATCGCTTCCGCAAGTTTGTCTTCCAATTCTGTCTGCAGAGCGCGGCGAAGAGGTCTTGCGCCATATTTTGCATCCGTTCCTTTTTCCGCAATAAGCGCTTTTGCCGACTCCCGTAAAGTCAGGCGGATATCCATCTGATCTTCGATCCTTTTTGTAAAATCCCGGCACATAAGCGTAACAATCTTTTTCATATGCGTTTTCTCGAGAGCATGGAATACGATGATCTCATCAATACGGTTTAAAAACTCCGGTCTAAAGATCTGTTTTACTTCATCCATCACGTTTTGTTTCATACGCTTATAATCGCCTGCAGGATCATCTTTTGCCGCAAATCCAAGCTTCTTAGGTTCTATGATCGCTTTTGCTCCCGCGTTTGATGTCATAATGATAACGGTATTGGAAAAATCTATCTTCCGCCCTTTGGAGTCCGTAATATGTCCGTCGTCCAATACTTGCAAAAGAATATTAAACACATCGGGATGCGCCTTTTCGATCTCATCAAACAAAAGTACCGAATAAGGATGTGTACGCACCTGATCGCTGAGCTGACCGCCTTCTTCATGTCCGACATATCCCGGCGGAGATCCGATCATTTTAGAGACGGAATGTTTCTCCATATATTCGGACATATCAACACGGATCATCGATTCTTCATTGCCGAACATCGCTTCGGCAAGCGCTTTCGACAACTCTGTTTTTCCGACGCCTGTAGGTCCTAAAAACAGAAACGAACCGATCGGGCGTTTCGGGTCTTTCAATCCTACACGCCCCCTCTTTACCGCACGGGCAACTGCTTTCACAGCTTCCTCCTGACCGATGACCCTCTGGTGGAGGACACTTTCCAGTTTCTTAAGACGATCCGTATCGCTTTCCGCAAGTTTTTGAACCGGGATCTTTGTCCATGCGGAAACAACTTCCGCTATATCTTCTTCTGTCACTTCCGGCTGAGAAGAAGATGTTTTTTTCTGAAAACGTTTTTTTAGCTGCTCCGATTTTTTCTCTGCCTCCTCCTGCTCTTTCTGTAAAAGCGAAGCCTCTTCAAAACAACCGTTTTTAATACTCTCTTCTTTTTGCTTTTCCAGTTCTTTCAGGCGAAGATCCAAAGCCGTCAGGTTTTCCGGTACTTTATATCCTTTCAGACTGACTTTTGAACATGACTCGTCAAGCACATCTATTGCTTTATCGGGAAGGTTACGATCCGTAATGTACCGCTCGGACATCGAAACTGCCGCTTCCAGCGCCTCGTCTCTAATCAGCACCTTATGATGCGATTCGTATCTTCCTTTCAACCCTTTCAATATCTCAAGACACTGTTCTTTCGAAGGTTCTTCTACCGATACCGGCTGAAAACGCCGCTCCAGAGCCGCATCTTTCTCGATATATTTCCGGTATTCCGTGATCGTCGTCGCTCCGATCAACTGAAGTTCCCCTCTTGCAAGAGACGGTTTTAAGATGCCGGATGCATCGATCGCCCCTTCTGCTCCTCCCGCTCCGATCATTGTGTGGATCTCGTCAAGAAACAAAATAATATTTCCGTTGGACTCTACTTCCGAGATCAGACCTTTCATACGTTCTTCAAATTCACCCCGGTATTTCGCCCCCGCTACCAGAGCCCCCATGTCCAGAGCAAAAATTTTCTTATTTTTCAGTCCTTCCGGCACGTCCCCCCGGACGATACGCTGTGCCAGACCTTCTACCGCCGCCGTTTTTCCGACGCCAGGCTCTCCAATAAGCACCGGATTATTCTTCGTCTTTCTGGACAGAATGCGGATGACATTCCGTATCTCCGCATCACGCCCGATGACCGGGTCCAGCTTCTGATTTCTCGCTTTCTCCACCAGCTCCTGCCCATATTTGTTCAGGGTATCATAGGTCGCTTCCGGGTTGTCGCTGGTCACCCTCTGGTTTCCTCTGACGGTGGACAGCGCCTGCAAAAAGCGTTCCCGTGTGATGCCGTATTCTTTCAGAAGCTCCTTAACCGCCGGATTCGGATAACGGAGCAGCGCCAGGAACAGGTGCTCTACGGAAACGTATTCGTCTCCCATTGCCTTTGCCTCATCCTCTGCACTCACCAGTACCTTATTCAAATGCTGCCCGATATAAATCTGACCGCCGGATACTTTCGGACGTTTGTTCAGGGCATTGTCCAGATTTCTTGCGAAATGCTCTGCATTGATTTCCATTTTTTCCAGCAATTTTAAAATCAGGCTGTCACTCTGATTCAACAGGTTATACAACAGATGTTCCTGCTCCACTTCCTGATTCCCATATTCATATGCCACTTTTTCCAGGTCATTTACCGCCTGTAAAGATTTCTGTGTAAATTTATTAATATTCATAGAGCGCCTCCTCTCAGAAGAAAACATTCTTTGTTTGTTCTATAACTACTATAACATATATTTTTGAAATTGCAAGCCTTTTTTCTTTTGTAATTTCTTTTTTATCATGCGTATGTGACCTTCAAAAATGAAATGTAATTTATTCTTTTGTTTTTCAGCCATCTGTTATATCATCTTTTAAGATGATATGCTTAACTGGACAGCCAGTAGAGCGGCTGCGGCTTCCCGTCCTGAGTCTTGACAAGGAGGGATGCTCATGAGTACATATGAGGAATTCATGATTATTCTTGCGACTGCAAGCTTGATTATTGCAATTCTTAATTATACACATAGAAAATAGCCGCCCTGCTCCTGACAAAAGTAGACGGCTATTTCAATAGTTAATACAAATTTTCGCCAGGACGGGGGAGCTTCAACCTCCCTTACTGACTGTCTTGTTAAGCATATTATAGAGCAATCTGTCCGACCTGTCAAACCAGAATTGTAAAATTATTCTTATTCCTTCTTGCTCCTCTTATCGTGAAAAGAATCCCCGGCGAATTTCTAAAAAATATTTCTTGCACCCATTTTTCCATTATGCTATAGTAAATATAAGAAAGCACCCACTCCAATTGTGGATGCTCCCAGTAAGGTATTATATGCCCTTACGGACACCGCCTATCCTGTGTGCTTGACAGGATAGGCATTTTTATTGGTACAAAACTACTTCCCTTCCCAGATATTTCACCGGAAACATCGTATGGTAAATCGTATCCAGCGCCCCCGGCACTTCCTCTTTCCCCATCTCCCCAAAGGGAACATACATGATTTTATATTCTACGGAAAACAGGCAGGAGCGTGTATCTGTCAACGTAAACCCGTTTTTCTCATAGAAGCGGATTCTTCTCTCCTGCACCGCCTTTTCCTCCGCCGATCCTGCGTAATCCGGGTTTTCCACCTCCGCCAGCATGGCATGAATCCCCTGCTTTTTCAATTCCCCGCACAAAAGCTTCATGCACCTGCTCCCGACGCCCGTGCCCCGCATCTGTTTACACACCGCATAATAATCCAATAAAACAAGATCTCCTTTTACCACAAAAAACGCATAGGCCATGACTTCGGACTGTTCATACAGCCCATAGGCAAAATAAACGCCCTCATCCAGCATCTCCGCAATCCGTTTCCAGGGCTTTAATTCATCCGGCGGAAAATCCTGTACCATCCGTGTATCAAAAATTTCCTTCATCTCTCCTCTGTCAAGTCTTTTCAGCATAGCTCCTCCTTTTCCTGTACAATAAATGGCTGCCGCACAAAGATGCTTTTGTACGACAGCCTGTTTATTTTTCACTTCCTGATTTCTTAAAACCTGAAATTTTATAATCCTGCTAAAATCTCGTCTCTTCTGTCTGCGACGCTGGTCTCCCGAATCTTCTTTCTCAGCGGAAGGACACAGGCCGGAGATACGGAAAGCTCATCAATGCCCATCGCAAGGAAGGTCTCGGTCAGCTCCATATCTGCTCCCAGCTCACCGCAGATACCAATCCAGATGCCATTCTTATGCGCATTGTCAGCCGCCAGCTTAATCAGGCGCAGGAGCGCTTTGTGGTGCGGATGATAAAATTTCTCAAGGCTTGCGTTCTGTCTGTCCACAGCCGTCGTGTACTGTGTCAGGTCATTCGTTCCCACACTGAAGAAGTCCACCTCTTTTGCCAGATCATCACTGATCATCGCCGCCGCCGGCGTTTCGATCATGATGCCAAGCTGAATATCTTTCTTATACGGAATGCCTTCAAAATCCAGTTCCTTTCTCACCTGTGCCACGATTTCTTTGATCTCCAGCACTTCCTCCAGGGCAATAATCATCGGGAACATGATTGCGATATTTCCATAAGCAGACGCACGGAACAGCGCACGAAGCTGTGTCTTGAAGATTTCCTGCTGTGTCAGGCAGATGCGGATTGCACGGTAGCCCATCGCCGGATTCTCTTCTTTCGGCAGGTTGAAATAATCGATCTGCTTGTCCGCGCCGATATCCAGAGTACGGATGATCACCTGCTTGCCCGCCATCGTCTCTGCCACGTATTTATAGACCTTAAACTGCTCTTCCTCTGTCGGGAAATCCTCGCTGTCCAGATATAAGAACTCGCTGCGGAACAGGCCGATTCCTGCTGCATCGTTCTGGAGAACGGCGCCAATATCCGAAGCGTTTCCAATATTTGCATAGAGCTTCACCTTCTGGCCGTCCAGGCTGATGTTTTCCTCACCCTTCAACTGCTGCAAAAGCTCCTGTTTTTCTTTGTATTCTCTCTGTTTCTCCTGATAAATTTTCAGAGTTTCCTCGTCCGGGTCGATAAACAGATTTCCTGTCGCTCCATCGACAATACCCATTCTCCCCTCGTATTCCTCCGTCAGGCTTTCCCCCATTCCGATAATCGCCGGAATGTTCATGGTACGTGCCAGAATAGCCGTATGAGAATTCGTGGAACCTCCCTGCGTCACGAAGGACAGTACCATATCCTTGTCAAGCTGTACGGTCTCACTTGGTGCCAGGTCATCCGCTGCCAGAATCACCGGCGTGTCCGTCACCAGTCCGCCGCCCTGGTTTCCCGAAAGAATCGATACCACGCGCTCTGAAATATCTTTCACATCCGCTGCCCGCTCTCTCATATAATCATCATCCATAGAAGCGAACATCTGTGAGAAATTGTCTCCCGTCGTTCCCACCGCATACTCCGCATTGATTTCCTGGGTGGTAATCATATTGGTAATGGCCTCTACATAATCCAGATCGTCCAGCATCATCTGATGAACCTGGAAAATCATGGCATTTCCTTCGCCCACTTCCTGAACCGCTTTGTCATACAGTTCCCCAAGCTGCTCGATCGCCTTTGCCTTCGCTTCTTCGAAACGTGCGATCTCCGCTTCGGGATTGTCAATCTTCCGACGCTGAATCTGTCCGCCTGTTCTTTTATAAAAAGAAATTTTTCCGATGGCTACGCCGCCAAAAACTCCTTTTCCCTGTAATGTAATCATGTGTCTCTCCTTTCCACAATTTCCGTTTAATAATATTCCTATTTTACCATATATTCGAAAATCCTGCTACTGTCAGACCGATTTTTTTCAAAAAAATGCCGCAGGATGATCCTTTCACCTGCGGCACCCTATGTTTCTATTCTTCCTTTTTTACGTCGGATTATTACCTTTATTCAGCGCTTGTTTCAGATGCTGTTTCAGACTCTGTCTGAGCCTCTGCCGCATCCGGATCCGTCACAACTGCGCTGTCCTCTACCAGTTCAAGCGCTTTATCCAGAAGCAGGTTCGTCTCTACCAGCTTCTTTCCATACTGTTCCTCCAGAGCCGCTACATCCGCCAGCCCCATCTGCTCCACATAAGCCTTTGCTCTTGTTTCATATTCCTCTTCGGAAAGAGTCAGCTCCTCCACCTCTGCGATCGCTTTTAAAAGCATCTCCTGACGAAGGCTCTGCTTTGCCATTTCTTCCATCTGGGTATTAAATTCCTCTTCGGTTGTCTGAAGATTCTGCTGGATGAAATCGGATAAGCTCATCTCAGATGACTCCGCATACTGTGTATAATAATCCACGTACTGCTGAACAATAAACGCTACCAGCTCCTCCGGGTAGCTGTTTATGGTCGCATTATTGTATACCTGCGTCATCAGGTCATTGGTTTTCCCGGATTCCCGCGTGGACTCCTTCTGTTCTTTTAAAGTCTTTTCCACGTCTGCACGGTATTCTTCGACCGTCTTAAACTCAGAATCGGAAATCTCTGCTGCCAGTTCATCCGTAAGTTCCGGCGTGCGCTTGATGGAATTAATCGTTACATGGAACACCACGTCCTGGCCTGCCAGCTCCTCGCTTCCGTAATTTTCCGGAAAGGTAAGGTTCAGGTCTACCGTTTCCCCGACTTTCTTTCCGACCAGTCCATCTTCAAACCCCTCAATGAAGGTTCCTGAACCGATGGAAAGATCATAGCCTTTATCCGTTCCGCCGTCAAAAGCCACGCCGTCTTTCATTCCTTCATAGTCAATGTTGGCAATGTCTCCATTTTCCACTGTCCCCTCTTCCAGCGTTTCCACTTTGTCATTCTGGGTCAGTCTGCTGGAAATCTCTGAATCAATCTCCTCATCTGTCACCGCGGTGGAAGCCAGCGTCACTTTCAGCCCCTTGTACTCTCCAAGCGTTACATAATCCAGCGCTTTGTAATCCGGTCTGTCCGCATCGGAGACCCCTGCCTGGCTTTCCGTTTCACTGCCGGTTTCATTTGCCGTCTCTGTTTCTGCGGCTGTTTCTGTCGTTGTTTCCTTCGTGTTCGATGTGTTATTGGAGCATCCGGCTGCCATCAGGGCAAGTCCCAGGACTGCTGCCATTACAAACTTTCTTTTCATAATGTTATCCTCTCTATTCTTTTTGTTTCTTTTTCATAGCCCCTGCGTCCCCATGAAAACTCCAGAATCACATCTGCTTCGCAGATGTATTCTCCTTACCTCGCCCATTTGTTACATGGAAACTCCAGAATCACATCTGCTTCGCAGATGACGTGCTTCGCACTCCCTGATTCTGTCGTTAACATGTCGGGTGAAAACAAATGCTCACTGCGTTCGCGCTTGTTTTCCTGCCGACATGTTATGTTACATCTCTGGCACGGGGGTAGGTCTGGCCGGGTCAAAGACGGAGGAGGCGTCAAATAAATCTGCCACCATCTCCGGATTATAATACATCCGGTAACCGTCCAGATTCCGCCGTCCCTGTCTCATGTAAGTATCGCCGTACTGTACCCAGTACTGGGAGGAATCGACATTACAGTAAATATCAAATCCCCTGCTCTTTAAGTAATTAAACTTTTCATTATCGGAAGTATACGCCTGCCAGTCGCCGATATCGGCTCCAAAAGCAAAAATAATGATGTTCGTATTCCCCACGATCGGTTTTACATAACTCTCCCATTTCTCGGTATCCGTCTGAATCCGGGACAGCTCCGCCTCTGTGACATTTATATGCCCCCAGGTATGGCTTGCAAACTCCCACCCGGTCTCCTTCATAGCGTCCGCCACTTTTGTCGCCTCTTCCACCTCCCGGTTATAGCTGTCCTCGTTAAAATCCGGATTGTCCTGGAAAAACTTCTCCTGATACTCGTCCAGATTTTCCTTTGTCTTATATGCGATATCCGTCCGATATCCCAGTACGCCGTTATAACCGGTCAGGGCGATGACTCCTTTCGCTCCATGATAAGAAAAGTCCGGATGTTCTTCTACAAATGTATCGATCAGCGGCACCATGTCAAAGTCTCCCACGCTGACAGAACCGTCCTGCTCTTTGTATTCGTTCTTTACCTTTCCATTCTCATCGATGATTAGCTTTGTCGCCATGCCGTCGCCGTCCATATAGTGATAATAGCTCACATCGTCCTGCGAAAGCACGAATGCCTTCTTCCCCGGCGGAAGCATGATCTTTCCTCTTGATACTGTTCCGTCCTCATTTACCGTACACATGTCATGCAGACTCACCATGACATAACCTTTTTCATACATCGACTGCGTAATCTTGTTAAACTCATCAATGGTTGTCATCACCTGATTATAGCCGCCTTCCTTGCTGTCCCCGTCAAATGCAAGGCTGGTATCTTTGATCAGGGTATGATAGAAAACATGTGTCACTTCCTCTAATGGGAACTCCACCAACGTCTCCTTTTCCCCCTCCCACTCGGCAACCTTCGCCGCCATTTCCTGATTTCCGGAAAATGCGCTGTCGCTTTTCAGCAGTTCGATGGCCGCATCGTAATCATACATGGCCGCCAGTCTCTCTGCCTCCGCCATCGTGTCCGTTTTTGGCTCCGTCTGAGCTTCTGTCTCCTTTACCGCAGGCTCTCCCGCCGTCTCCCCGGACTGGTTTTCTGTCATTGCCTCTGTGCCCTTCTGCACCTTATTCTGCGGCTTCTTCGTTTTCCCTGTATTTCCCCAGATTACCAGAAACAGCAGCACAGCAACCAGTAATACCAGCGCGACAAGGACGATTCGGCAGATCAGTACCTGCCTTTTCCGCTTCGCTCTGCGCTCAGCGGCTCTTTTTGCCCTTTCTTGCTCCTCCATGAAAAATCCTCCCTTATCAATTCTAATATGTCCCGGCCTTTTACAGACCGAATCAACTTTCAGATTCCTATTATAACATATTTACTTTTAAATGCTATAAGAATTTCTCTTTTTAAGAAAAAATAATAATTTCATTGCACTTTTTTCCAAAGAATGCTAGAATGTGATTATTGTTTCGTGCGGCAGAGTCCGGCTGCACATTTCATTTCACAGAACTTAAATATTTTCAGGGAGGTACGCTATGTCCACATTGGGAACCGTACTGCTTGTCATTCTTGCAGTACTCATTGTTTTATTGATCGCCCTCTACTTCTTCGGGCGAAAGGCACAGAAAAAGCAGGCTATTCAGCAGGAACAGATGGAGGCTGCGAAGCAGAACGTCACCATGCTGGTTATTGATAAAAAACGAATGAAACTAAAAGAATCCGGACTTCCACAGATGGTGATTGACCAGACCCCGAAGATGATGCGCCGGGCTAAGCTTCCGATCGTCAAAGCAAAAATCGGGCCGAAGATCATGACTCTTGTATGTGCGGCCGACATTTTTGACAGCATTCCTGTAAAACGTGAAGTAAAGGCCACCATAAGCGGCATCTACATAACCGGCGTGAAAGGAATCCGCGGCTCCATTGAGGCAAAGCCGAAAAAGAAACAGGGCTTTTTCCGGAGAATGCGAAATAAAATTTCAAAATAATGAAAAAAGAGAACACATCCGTCAACATTCAGATGTGTTCTCTTTTTTCATTGCCTGCGCATTGATGCTGATGGTACAGTCCGCCAGGTGTTCATAATTTACTTCCAACGCATAATCAACCTTTATATCCAGTCTGTCCTCCGCCGTATCCAGGACAATCCCTGTGGCGGAAATACCGACCTGAAGATTGCCAAACGGCGTACTATAATAAGAAAGATTTTTTTTGTTCTCTTCAAAAACCATATGAACATTCGAAACGCCCCGTTTCGTCACCTCCATACAATTCTCATCCACTTTAATCAGATTCTGAACGACTCCTCCAAGTCCTTCCTGCACCTCATCATACTTCAGATAATGCTTTCCGTTTTTCTCAAAGTAAACGCCAGGTACAATGACCTCGATCGGTTCTTCCTCTCCCTCTTCCATAAACTGCAAACCCCGGATGCGCAGTAAAATATTCTTTGTCATCTTCTAGTACTCCTCAATATGAATCTGCTTTGTGATCTCTATGTCAAACGGAAGGATGGAATTGGCAAACTGTCTGAATTTTTCTGCCAGGTCGCTCACATAAAACTGATGCCGTCCCGCTTCACATTCTCCCGCACATGTATTTTCCAGATGCTCCCGTTTCAACAGCTCCTTTAACTCCCTCGCCGTCTCGTATGCCGGATTGACCAGCGTCACACCTTCGCCCACAATGTCCCGCAGCGTAGAACGGAGCAGCGGATAATGCGTACAGCCCAGGATCAAAGTGTCAATATCCTGATCCATCAGCTCCTGCAAATAACGTGTGGCAACCTCTACCGTCACCGGATCTTTCAGCCATCCCTCTTCCACCAGAGGCACGAAAAGCGGACATGCCTTTCCAAGTACCTGAATATCCGGATTCTGTGCCTGTAAAAACTCCGTATAAATCCCGGAATTCACCGTAGCCTCCGTTCCGATGACGCCAATCCTTCCATTCTTTGTAGCGCTTCCGGCAGCTCTGGCTCCCGGTTTTACCACGCCTATGATCGGAATATCCAGCTCTTTTTTTATCTCCTCCAGAGCATAAGCGCTCGCCGTATTGCACGCCACCACGATGGCCTTCACTTCCTGCGTCCGCAGAAAACGGATGATCTGTCTGGAATACCGAAGAATGGTATCCCTTGATTTACTGCCATAAGGAACCCTGGCCGTATCCCCAAAATATACGATCCGCTCATTTGGAATGTTCCGCATAATCTCCCGTGCGACCGTCAGCCCGCCAACTCCGGAATCAAACACCCCTATGGGCGCTTCCCATCTATTTTCCATGTTTACCTCCAAACCATGACTGCCCTGTATCTTTCGTTATCTTCTTTCCTCCAAACAGACGATCTGAAGCTTTGTGTCTGCTTTTCAATTTCCATCTTCACATAACGATAGTATAACACAAAAATCTGCTTTTGGCGACCTTATCTCTCCATCTCATCCATCGGGATGTAACTATTCAGCCATCTAGGCTCGAATCCGCAGCTCACGCTGCTTTTTCGCTGCTGCCGCAGCTGGATTCTCGCTTATGGCTAAACGCCATATA
>CAJKKX010000023.1 GCA_905200565.1 uncultured Lachnospiraceae bacterium | reverse complement strand
AGTTCCGCTTCCACCTTTGCCGCATAGTCATGGTATTTCTCGGAAATCGGAATCACACGTACCTGTTCCGGACACAGCCAGGTCGGGAAGAGTCCTGCATATTTCTCGATCAGCCATGCCAGTGTCCTCTCATAGCATCCCATAGAGGTGCGGTGGATAATATACGGACGCTTCTTCTCGCCGTTTTCATCGATATAATACATGTCAAACTGCTCCGCAAGCAGCGCATCCCACTGAATGGTAATCATCGTGTCTTCTTTTCCGTATACGTTCTTTGCGTTGATGTCCACCTTCGGGCCATAGAAAGCGGCCTCTCCCACATCCTCGGTAAACGGAATGTTCAGCTCCTGAAGCATCGTGCGGATATGTCCTTCTGTTTCCTCCCATACTTCCGGCTCTCCGATGTATTTTTCCCTGTTTTCCGGGTCCCACTTGGACAGATGATAGGTCACGTCCTCTTCCACGCCCAGAACCTGTAAGCAGTACTGTGCCAGTGCGATACAGTCCTTAAATTCCTTCACCATCTGGTCTGGCCTGACGATCAGATGGCCCTCGGAGATCGTAAACTGACGGACACGTGTCAGGCCGTGCATCTCGCCGGAATCCTCATTTCGGAACAGGGTAGACGTCTCGCCGTAACGCAGCGGCAGATCACGGTAGCTGTGCTGCTCCGCCTTATATACATAGTACTGGAACGGGCAGGTCATCGGACGCAGCGCATACACTTCCTTATCCTTCTCCTCGTCGCCCAGCACAAACATTCCTTCTTTGTAATGATCCCAGTGTCCCGAAATCTTATAGAGGTCGCTCTTTGCCATAAGCGGGGTCTTTGTGCGGACATATCCTCTCTTCGCTTCCTCATCCTCAATCCAGCGCTGTAATTCCTGAATGATGATGACGCCGTTTGGCATCAAAAGCGGAAGCCCCTGGCCGATGACGTCTACGGTGGTGAAAAGCTTCATCTCACGTCCCAGCTTGTTATGGTCGCGCTTTTTCGCTTCCTCCATCTGCTCCAGATGCGCTTTCAGCTCGTCTTTCGAGCCATATGCGGTTCCGTAGATGCGGGCAAGCATATGATTCTTCTCGCTTCCTCTCCAATAAGCCCCGGAAGAGGACAAAAGCTTAAACGCTTTCACGCCTCTGGTGCTCATCAGATGCGGGCCCGCACATAAATCCACCCAGTCGCCCTGCGAATAGAAAGAAATCTCGGCGTCCTCCGGTAAATCTTCGATCAGCTCTACCTTATACGGTTCATTTTTCTCTTTAAAAAATGCGATCGCTTCTTCTCTGGACTTCGTGAAACGCTCGATCTTCTCACCCTTTTTGATGATCTTCTTCATCTCTTTCTCAATCTCGTCCAAATCTTCCCTGGAAAATGGCGCACACTCAAAGTCGTAATAAAACCCGGTGTCAATCGAAGGGCCAATCGCCACTTTCGCCTCCGGGCGAATCTTCTGTACTGCTTCTGCCAGGACGTGAGAAGCTGTGTGACGGAGCGCCGCCAGTCCCTTCTCGTCCTTTGCCGTAAGAATATTCACCTCACAGTCATGGTCTACGACCGTGCGCAGGTCTACCACTTCACCGTTTACTTCCCCCGCACAGGCGGCGCGGGCCAGTCCTTCACTAATATCATAAGCAATATCAATGACTGCTTTCGCTTGCGCATATTCCCTGGAAGTTCCATCCTTTAATGTAATAATCATATCTTTTCTCCTTATCTATGTGAAAACTAATTTCTGTTCCATTTTACAGTGAAATTATACCCCTAATCTTCATGGTTATCAACCTAATTTTAGAATTTGCGGTTACGCGCCCTGTCAGGGCGTTACCGGAAATCACTGATTTCTATCACGCATCGTTCATATGCGTTGATGACGTGGGTTTCCTCATATTTATCATACCGCTTGCACCGGCTTCCATAATTCAGGTGGACATGGCCGTGAACAAAAAATTCCGGTTTATATTTATCCAAAAGGTTTCGGAACACCCGAAATCCCTGATGCGGAAGGTCACGCCCATCGTTCAACTGATAAGCCGGGGCATGGGTCAGCAGAATGTCAAATCCTCCCCGGCGAAAAAGGCAAAACCACAGCTTCCGAACCCGGCGTGCCATTTCTCTTTCTGTGTACTGATGCTTTCCCGACCGATACCGCATGGAGCCGCCAAGCCCCAGAATCCGCACCCCCTGATATACATAAATCTGATCCTCGATACAGATACACCCCTCAGGCGGTATCTGTTCGTAGTGATCGTCATGATTTCCATGCACATACAGCACCGGGGCATGGGACATCGTGACGAGAAAGGACAGATAGCGAGGGTCCAGATCCCCCGCGGAAAGAATCAGATCCACATCTTCCAGCTTTTCTTTTTCAAAATAATCCCACAGATATTTCGATTCCACATCTGCGATCGCCAGTATTTTCATAGCAATTTTCCTCTCGTGTGAACACCTACACCCCTTGCAATGAGACGACCGGTTTCGCGTTTTCCACCAGATTTTCCGTCTCCGGAATATAGCCGATCACATTTTCGGCCAGCCAGTCCATTTTTATGATCTCTTCGGGACTCAGCGCCTTTTCGGCGTCTTTCTGAACGATTCCTTTCTGCGAATACAGAATTCCGGAAAATGGATTGAAATCTCCCTTACAGATGGTCTCCTTTAAAAGGTCGATCAGGCGGGTCGTACCGATGGGAAGATGATGGGAACAGATCACATCCACAATCCCCGCAGACATTCCCCACCAGTAATTCAGCCCCTTTGTCTCTGCGGAAGCATCGTCATACTTCCAGGAACCGTTCATGATATTGCGGATCATCTGTTCATAAAATTTCCCCCAATGCCACACCGGCATGGCCAGATTCCAGGGGCCGTCCTTCGTCACACGATAAAGGCCGAACGCTCTGCTCGCACTGGAAGGAGCGATAATATCCTGTCCGGAAATGTAATGGATATCATTAGCCGCAAAGGTTTTCGCTGCATCATGCTCCTTCAGGGTGGACCATTCCAGAAAAATCTTCGCACGGGGATTCACCATTTTCGCCCCCAGCGCAAACGCATTGATATTCGCCATCATACCAAAAATGGGGTAATCTGCGATATAGCCGATTTTATCATTTCCCGCCAGCGCCCCCGCGATGGCGCCCATCAGGAACTTTGCCTCATACATGCGTGCATAATACGTACGGATATGCCTGTAGGACGTATTCAGGGAACAGTTTAAAATCTTCACCTCCGGATGCTCGATAGCCGCTTTCAGGCTCCCCTTTAAGAGAGGCGGCGAGGTAGTGAAAATCAGATTGTTTCCATCCGCAATCGCTTTTTCCAAAAGCTCCTCCACATTTGTCTCCGTAGCGCCGTCGTAGGACGCCGTAGTGACCTGGTCGGCAAATGCCTCCTGCAAATGAAGTCTCCCCAGCTCATGCGCATAGGTCCAGCCGGAGGTTTCGGCCGTTTTTTCATGAAGGAAAGCGACCTGCTGCTTCGGAGCGCTGACGGGTATCAGGCGGGCAAAAATATTTTTCTTTCTCTCCCCGTCCTCCGCAGGCTGCATCTGAAGCTCCACAGATTCGCCCGTGCGCAGCAGCTTGAATTCATCCCAGGATTTTATAAGTTTTTCTTTCAGCTCAGCGCTGGTCATATTCTTTAAGACCTGATAATCATAGAGATCAATAAAAGAAAGAAAAACGTCTCCCGGCAGTACCTGAAGCTTCTTTCCGCCGTTCGCCTCAAATTCAACGGTAAAACGGGAATAGAATGAGCTGAAATCCATCCTGTCATCATCGCTCCATACCTCATCCGGACGTTTTCCCATCAGATACTGAAGCTTCGCAAAGCTGCCCTCCTGAGAAAACCAGATATAGTTTACCCCCGATAAACTGTAAAAATCCATAAACTCATAATAGATCTGCGTCTCTTTATCTTCGGAACGGGGCGGTATGATACGGGTCACGTTTCCGAGAATGGAAACAGCGTCAAAGAATTTGAGCACGCTCACCCGCTTATTTCCTTCTTCTATATAAAACCGGTTCATAAACTCATATGCTTTGACCGGCTCCTGAATCCCCTCATCCAGATGCGCCCGGTACAGGCTCATCCATTTCGCCGCAAATTCCGTATCGGACTTCAGCAGCGGATAAAAGCTCTTGCTGAACGCCGAACTTCTTCCCGCGCTCTTCGTGCCCGCAATCTGGTCTGCCGGAATCTGTACCAGCCCCAAAGGAACTGTGCCTGCGGCGGTGATATTCTTCTCTTTCAAAAGATCATCCAGAACGGCCGGCGCACCGCCCTCCTTTTTTCCCAGATGATACGCTTTATCATAATCAATCAGTGCTTCTGATGCTGTAGTCATTGCTGTCATTCCTCCTTTTCGGCGGTAATGCCCCCTCCTTTCCGTCGGCGGCATGTCGTCGGAAACCATTCTGAAAATGAACTTCGTTCATTTGGTTTCCTCCTACACAAAATGCCTGAGTACTGTTCAGGTACCCAAGCACAGTTTACGCAATCCTGCTTTAGAAAGCAAGACTTTATTCATATTAATAAGGATAGGATTTCTTTTATTCCTTCCCTTTATCCACTAACGGAAACTGAAATGCTCTGAAAATCACCAAATTCGTGCCATAGAGCTGTTTCATTAAAGATTTATCATCGTCACATAAAAGGTGAATCTTCCCATCTCTGCTGTTACAGACACAAATTCCCTCCATATACCGGGAAAGAACCCTGTCTTTTATATATTGTTCTTTGTCATCCTGCAATTCTTCCGTTATGTTTTCCTCTATGCTTTTGATAAATTTCCCGTATGGAACATGCTTTGTCATTGGTCTTTTACTGCATAATACAACCTTATCATTACTGTTTATATATTCCTTATATATCAATGACTCATAAAGATGCCTCTTTATTTCATCTGAGTTTTTTGAAATGATTCTAATTTCACTGTCCTCAATAAAAGGCAGCTCTTCGTGATTTAAAAGTTTCTTACTTAATTCAACAATATATTCCGGTGCATAATATTTGGTTGGAGATGTTTTTATCTCATCCAGCGCTTTCCAAAAGAAATTATCTGTAAAGCTTAAATAATTGTCAAAGTTTCCCTTTGCATTGATCCATCGCTTTAACAGGTTTTCTTTTGTTGGAAACAGTTCGTTTTGTTTCAACATCCAGTCAACGATTATTTCCGCCATCCATTCCAGATTTGAAATATGCTTATTGAAAACGACCTGAGAATACGAAAAAAACTTATTTATGAGATATTGATCCGCTGCCGCAATTCCTTTTTCATTCACACATAAGATTTCTTTCCCATCGTACACTCTTCTCTCCAGGCATCTGATTAACTGATTCATTTCAAAGCTTCCAAATCCGGTGCCCGCAAAAGCCGCATCGCGCATCATATAGTCAATTCCGTCTGCATCAATCTCTGAATGCAAAATCTGCACCCATAGCGGATTTGTGTCCTGTCTTTTTACATTCCCCGTAATCATATCGCAAATAATATCGATCGATGCTTCCCCACATTCCTCTGTGATGATTTTCTTTATCTGGGAATCTGTACGAATAATAGCCGCCCCTACCGATTCATGATGGCCTTCGATAGCTTCTACCATAAATTCCTTCTCAACCGGCAATGAAAATTTTTCTATATATCGTTTTATATCACTATTTACCGCCTGGCAAACACTGTCCTCCTGATAGTTTTCCATGCCTTTTTTATAGGGTGTTTCACATACATGAGAAAGCGGATAATGCCCAATGTCGTGCAGCAGCCCCGCCATTCGTATGATTTTTCTGTCCTCATCCGGCAGCTCCAGTTGTTTGGCCATTTTATCCGCAATGTGCATGACTCCTAACGAGTGGATATACCTTGTATGTTCAGATCCCGGAAAAATCCAGTTTGCAATGCTTAACTGCTTAATGCTCTGCAATCTTTTAAACAGCAAAGTATCCATGACGGCCTTCTCCGCATCGGTATATTCAATAAATCCATGTACATTATCAAGTATCTTATCCGTAAATTTTATCGCCATTTTCCAACACCTACATAGCCAACTTCTCTATCAAATGATAAGCCCTTCTGTTTAAAGCGGCATCATTTAAATGCGGCTTTCTGTCCATCAATACCTGAAGCACTTCATCTTCCGAAGCATTGCTTCCCATTTCTTTCATCCTCAAAAAATGAATGGAAGCAAGACATTCTGTCCAGTTTTTCATTCCATATTTTTCTTTCGCATCCTCATCACTGAAAATTTCTTTTAATCTTTTAATGCGCTGTTCTGCTTCCTGCGTGTAATTTAATTCTATACAGGCGCTTCCATTTTCCATATACATATCGTCTAATAAAACCTGCGAATACGGTCCATGCTTATACCAGTCAAATCCATAATGGCCAATATTTACGCCTTCTTCCTGCAAAAGATAAACCATCTTCTGCATTTTTAACCGATCGTCAAAACTTCCATATGAAAATGGCTCGTCAAAAACCTTCTTATATACCGGCAATAAAAACTTATTCGCCATAACAGTCCCTCCTTCCGCCATTTTTATATTCCATGATTTTTATCTGTTCATAGACTTCTCTATATCTTATTATACAGAAAAGACTGCCCCTTGTATACTTAAACTTTCCCACTTTCCACAATCGAATTATATCAGATAGTTTTTGTTATGTCAATTACTTTTTTAAGTATTTATCAAATCAAAATGTGATTCTTTTGATATGTTTTTTCACCGAAAAAAGGAGCCATCTTTCCGATAGCTCCTGACATAAAATCTTTTTTCTTACAGCCCTCTTTTTTTCAATACATGATGCTCCAGATTCGAGAAAACCAGTTTATCCACCAGCATCCCCACCGCAAGCACGAACGAGGCCAATGAAACACGCTGCCATGACCTGATTAATATCCGCCATGTCGCGTCCCGCCATCAGAGTATAGCCCAGCCCCACATAAGCGGACATCACTTCGCCGGACATCAGCGCGCGCCACGCAAAGGACCAGGACTGTTTCAGCCCCGCCAGTACGCCAGGCAGAGCCGCCGGCCAGATGACCTCTTTATAAAGCTGCCACTTTTTCGCCCCCATTGTCTGCGCTGCCTTCACATAGATCGGAGGAACCGTGCGGATTGCATTCTCGATGGCAAGGGACACGCTGAACGTGGAACCGATGACGACTACAAACAAGATAGAAGCCTCTCCCAGTCCAAACCAGAGAATCGCAAACGGCACCCAGCAGACGCTCGGCAGCGACTGAATTCCATTCAAAAGAGGCTTCAGATTCCGGTTAAAATAATTGGAAGCTGAAATCAGAATTCCCAATGCAGCGCCCACGACAAGGGAAATCGCAAACCCCAGAAGTACGCGGCGGATACTGAACGCCGTCGCCTTTAAAAGCGTGCCGTTTTCAATCATACGTTCCAGACTTCTCACAACTCCAAGCGGGGAGGGCATTGCATAAGATTTCCAAATTCCAAACACGCTCGTTCCAAGCGTATACACGATCTGCCATAACAGAATGAGCAGAACGATGAACAGCAGGCTATTCAGCCTTTTCATGGTCATATTCTTCTTTTGCAAACTTCTCCACCTCCCTTTCTACACAATTCAAAATCTTATGGCGTATTTTCAGGAACTCCGGGGCGTCATTGCAGCGGGGACGGGGCAGATCAACCGAAAAAATCTCCTTGATACAGCCCGGATTGTCTGACAATACCACGATACGGTCTGCCAGAAATACCGCTTCCTCCACGCTGTGGGTAACAAAAAGCACCGTCTTTCCAGTCTCCTCCCAGATCTCCTCCAGATCCGCACGGAGCTTGTTTGTCGTCTGCTTATCCAGGGCTGAGAACGGCTCGTCCATCAGAAGCACCGGTCCGTCCAGACACAATGCGCGCGCCAGCGCCGTCCTCTGCCGCATACCGCCGCTGATTTCATGAATGCGGTAATTCCGGAAATCCCATAGCTGCACCATTTTCAGATAATGCTCTGCTCTCCGGCTCTGCTCTTCCTTCGGAATCCCCATCATCCGCATCCCGAATTTCACATTTTCCAGCACATTCAGCCAGGGAAAAAGCGCATGCTCCTGAAACATGACCACCCGGTCCGCTCCCGGCCCCGTGATCTTCTCTCCATCCAGGTATAATTCTCCGCCTGTGGGATGATCCAGTCCCGCAACAATGTTCAGGATCGTGGATTTCCCGCATCCGGAAGGCCCTACGATACAGACAAACTCCCCTTCTTCAATATGCAGGGAAATGTCTTTTAATGTTTCTTTTTCAGACCCCTCAAACGTTCTGTTTACATTTTTGATCTCTAATGCCATGCCGTGCGTCCTCCGCATTTATCTATTCTTTGTCACCGCCGGATAATCCTTCCAGAATGGAAGTATCTACAAATCCCTCTTTCGGCAGCGCCGTGATGAAGCCCTGCTCATAGGATGTCTGTGCAAAAGCGTTTAATGCCTCTTCGTTTAATTTTGTCGTAACATTTGTTCTGGAAAAAGCGCCAAGCACTGTGTCTTTTTCATACTCATTTCCTGTCAGAGATTGTATTTCATCGATCATCGCGTCTACCGACCCCTCCAGATTCTGGTTGATCTCATCGGTAACCTCCTGATGCAGCTCCAGGAACTTTTTCACCACTTCAGGATTCTCTTCCATAAATTCATTTCGGACAATCACGACAGCGACCGGATAGTTTCCACCGAGATAAATATCCTGATAGTCTAAAAGCAGATCGACTTCATCCGTCGCCGTCAGAATCGTTCCCCACGGCTCCGGCACCAGAGCGGCGTCCACGGTTCCCTGATCAAACATGTTCTGGAGATTGGAATTATCGACCGCCACGATCTCTACGGTTCCTCCCTCGGAAACCGGCGCAAGCCCGTTTTCTGAAAGAAGATTTAACAGACAGAGATGCTGTGTGTTTCCGATCTGCGGAATCGCTACCGTTTTCCCTGACAGCTCGGAAACAGAGCTGATGTCCAGAGACGCGCTTTTTACCAGAACAGCGCCCGCGTCGGCGGCATTCGCAATCACGGTAATATCACCGTCTGATTTTACATTTCCGTTTACCGCAGGAACCGGCCCGATATATCCCATGTCGATCTCTCCTGCAAAAAATGCTTCTACTTCAGAAGATCCCGCCGTAAAAGTCGTCCAGGACACCTCATAATCCTCTCCAAGCTTCTCTTCTAACATACCCTGATTTTTCATCACCAATGCCTGTGCATGTGTAATATTCGGAAAACATGCCATACGAACCTTGCTGCTCGCTTCTTTTTGTGCGCCGCATCCCGTCGCCAGAACGAGTGCTCCAATCATCATGCAAACGCTTGCAATACATTTTTTCATAAAACCCTCCGATTCACCTTGCATTTCTGCTTTATTTTTTTTATATTGTAGATAATAACGTCAAATCAGGGTAGGGTCAACTGATTTTTAAGCAAACGATTTCACAAGAAAAATCACAACAGGAGGTTCTGATATGTCATTAAAGAGAATTGCAGAGATGACAGGGGTGTCCGTCTCCACTGTCTCCAGAGTTCTGAATAATAAAAACTATAACTGTGCATCCGCTGATCTGAAAAACAAAATCTGGGCGGCAGCAGAAAAAATTCACTATGTCCCAAACGAAAATGCCAGAAATCTCCAGCGGGGAAAACAAAAAGCCCCTGCACACCCCGCCCGGAAACTGGCCGTAGTACTTGGAAGATTTGATTCTCTGACAAAAGACCCGTTTTTTGCCGAGCTTTTCCGAAGCGTGGAACAGGAAGTCTTTGCAAACGGATGTATCCTTTCCGATTTTTTTACTGCCGGAGAATTTAGAAAAAGAGAAATCCCTCATGCGGACGGATTTATCATCCTGGGAAGAAGTTCAGAAAGTTTCTTAAGCGGCATTCAGAAGATCACCAGAAATATTGTCGCCATCGACCGGAACCCCACCGATTTCGAAATCGACGAAGTCATTTGCGACGGTCAGGAAGCGGCGTCCCTGGCCATGAATTACCTGATTGGCAAAGGCCATGAAAAAATTGGCTACATCGGGGACTGTTCCTATGAGGTTCGGTATGTGGGATACTGCGATTCCCTGATCAGACGCCGTCTGCCCCTGGACTACTCCTCCATATATCCTACCGACCAGACCGAAGAGGCCGGGTATCAGGCCATGAAACAAATTCTGGAACGTGGGGAACTGCAAGCCGTTTTCTGCGCAAATGACGCCACGGCGCTTGGAGCCGTCCGTGCTTTTGCGGAAGAGAAACTCAAACCTCGTATGGATCTCATCTCGATCGATAATATCCAGTCCGCCCAGGAGGTTTCCCCTCTTCTTACCACGGTCAATATTCCCAAAGAGGACATGGGAAAAATGGCGGTCAAGATTCTGCTCGACCGGATAAACCACGGGCATACGGAGATGATGCGGGTGGAATTTCCGCCCAGGCTGATTCGCCGGGAGAGCTGCTGAGCCTTATGGCTCAGGCATCCCTCCCGGCGTTTTCTTCACACAAACCGGTTTTGCCTCTCATCGTACTGATAATCAATCTTTTTCATCTGCTCCACCAGCTCTTCCTGATTGATTTCCAGCTCCGCACAGAGCATTGCCAGCGAAGCATAATGATCCCGGAGCTGGGTGTTGACATAGCTCAAGAGTATCATCGGATCTTTGGGTATCATGTTTACCTCCTCACAGCCGTCAGTTTTCCATCCCGGACATCGATCCGAATGGTATCTTCCGCCTGAATGTCACCGGAAAGAATCATCCTGGCGGCCAGTGTTTCCACATTCTTCTGAAGGAAACGCTTCAGCGGTCTCGCTCCGTAGGTCGGATCATATCCTCCCTCTATAATATAGCTCTTCGCCTCTTCCGTCAACTCCAGAGAAATCTCCTGCCCCGCCAGACGTTTATTCAGATCGTCCATCATCAGATCTACGATTCTTCCGATATTTTCTTTCGTCAGGGGCTTAAACATAATAATCTCATCCAGACGGTTCAGAAATTCCGGCCGGAAATGATTTCTCAAATCATTCATCACCATCTTTTCGGCTGCCGGTTCGATCTCGCCATTCTCCTGAATTCCATCCAGCAGATAGGAGGAGCCGAGATTGGAAGTCATAATCAGGATGGTATTTTTAAAGTCTACGGTTCGTCCCTGGGAATCGGTAATACGGCCGTCATCCAAAACCTGCAAAAGAACGTTAAACACATCCGGATGCGCCTTTTCGATCTCGTCAAACAATACGACCGAGTACGGCTTTCTGCGAACTGCTTCCGTGAGCTGTCCTCCTTCCTCATACCCCACATATCCTGGAGGCGCTCCGATCAGTCGTGACACGGAGTATTTCTCCATATATTCACTCATGTCAATGCGCACCATATTCTGTTCATCGTCAAACAGGCTGGCAGCGAGCGCTTTCGCCAGCTCCGTCTTACCGACTCCCGTAGGCCCTAAGAACAGGAAGGAACCAATCGGCTTCGTCGGGTCTTTGATTCCTGCTTTCGACCGGAGAATCGCCTCCGTCACCTTCTGCACGCCGTCATCCTGCCCGATCACTCTCTGGTGCAGCTCGTCGTCCAGATGCAGAATCTTACTTCTCTCCCCCTCCGTCAGTTTCGCCACCGGAATCCCTGTCCATCTGGAAATGATTCTGGCGATCTCCTCGTCTGTCACGCTTTCATGCACCAGAGACAGATCCTGGCTCTTAATCTTTGCTTCTTCCACCGCAAGCTGCTGCTGGAGCTTCGGCAGCTCGCCGTATTGCAGCTCCGCCGCCCGGTTCAGATCATAATTTCTCTGCGCCTTTTCGATTTCCTTATTCATATTTTCAATCTGCTCACGCAGCTTCGACAGGTTTTCCACAGCGCTCTTCTCGTTATCCCACTTTGCCTTCATGTTGGCAAATTCGTCCTTCAGCTCCGCCAGTTCCTTCTGCAGATTTGCCAGACGATCCTGACTGAGCTTATCGGTCTCCTTCTTCAGCGCCGCTTCCTCGATTTCCATCTGCATGACGCGGCGGCGCAGCTCATCCAGCTCTGTCGGCATGGAATCCATTTCCGTCTTGATCAGCGCGCACGCTTCATCTACAAGGTCGATCGCCTTATCCGGAAGGAACCGGTCGGAAATATAGCGGTCAGACAGCGTTGCCGCCGCCACCAGAGCACTGTCGGTGATCTTGACGCCATGGTAAACCTCGTAGCGGTCCTTCAGACCACGCAGAATGGAAATGGTATCCTCCACGGTCGGCTCATCCACCAGCACCGGCTGGAAACGACGCTCCAGCGCCGCGTCCTTCTCAATGTACTGGCGGTACTCGTCAAGCGTGGTCGCACCGATACAGTGCAGCTC
>CAJKKX010000022.1 GCA_905200565.1 uncultured Lachnospiraceae bacterium | reverse complement strand
CTGCCGATAAGCTCACATCTTTTCTCCGGTTCATCCGGCGCGCTGTCATTAAACTCCTTCATGTACCGCTTTCCCTGCAGCCGTTCCTGCGGCAACCCCTCGCACATATCCGTAAACAACTTTCCGTCACGGATTCTCTCATGCATGTTCATGACACATTCTCCTCTACTTTTCGTTAAGTATCCTCTCAACTTCCGTCCAGGCTTCCTCATCAAACTTGCGGTCGCGGAAGTAATATTTCCTGTCTTCCTCCGTGATTTTACGGATGACCCTGCACGGATTTCCCGCCGCAATCACCCATTCAGGAATGTCCTTTGTCACTACGCTTCCGGCTCCGATTACCGTATTGCTCCCGATATGCACGCCCGGACAGATAACGGTATTTCCGCCAATCCAGACGTTGTCCCCAATCGTTACCTCTATTCCGTATTCATACGCAGTATTGCGGGTATCGGGATGCACCGGATGCCCCGCCGTATAAATTGCCACATTCGGCGCCATCTGGCAGTTGTCCCCGATTATCACCTTCGCCACATCCAATATCGTGCAATTATAATTTGCGAAAAAATTCTTTCCGACTTCAATGTGCGTGCCATAATCGCAGTAAAACGGCGGATTGATAAAAGCCCCGTCTGATTTTCCCAGAAGCTCCTTTACAATCTCACTGATTCTGTCAAAATCGGACCTGTCCGCCGTATTCAGCTCCTGCGTCAGCCTCCGCGCCCGTTTTTGTTCCTCAAAAACCTCATTGTCAGAAATATACGGTAACTGTCTGTCTCTTCTTTCTTTGTTTGTCATTTTCTTTACACCTTTCCTTTCTACTTGATTTTCCGCCGCTCTCGCGCGGATGTAAAAACATAGCTATTCCTGCCCGCTGTCCATTCCCGCGTTTTCCACGGTCAGATTTTTTACCCATTTGTATTTTTTATAATGATGATAAACCGCCGGCAGCTTCACAAATTCATCCAGATTCAGCCAGAAATAAACCCAGAGAACCGGCAGCTTCAGCACAAACGCCGCTATTGCTCCGGCCGGTATGATAATCACCCACATCGTCACCGCATCGCAGCACAATCCGAATTTCGTATCTCCCCCGGCGCAGAAGATACCCGCCACCACCGTGGAATTGATGGATTTTCCAATCAGATAATAGCTGCAGATAAGCAGCATCCCTTTTAAATATTCTTTTGCCGAAAGGCTTAAATTCGACGCAAACAGGAAGATCACCGGGCTTAACGCCAGAAGGACGATTCCGGACAGCGCCCCTGCCAAAAGCGCAATCCTGCACAGCTTCCGCCCGTATTCCTTCGCCTTCTCCAGGTTTCCTCTGCCCAGCTCGTTTCCGACAATAATCCCGCTCCCTGCCCCAATGCCAAGACAGAAGCAGGCGATAATATTTTTTACAATATTCGCGATGGAATTGGCTGCGACCGCATCGCTTCCCAGATGTCCCATAATGACGGAAAACATCGTAAAGCCGCATCCCCATACCAGTTCATTTGCCAGAACCGGGGTCGTATAGTGGATGTAATCTTTTCTTAACGCGGAGTCCGGCGCTCTCAGGTACTGCAGGCGGATACGGACAACCTCCTCCTTCCGGTTTTCAGCCAGTACCAGGAGCAGCTCCGCTATCCTCGCAATCAGCGTTGCCAGCGCCGCTCCCCGGATTCCCATCACCGGAAAACCGCACAGCCCGAAGATAAACACCGCATTTAATATCAGATTGATTACAACAGCGGACGAGCCGTATATGGTGCTTCTCATGGTTCTTCCGCTGTTTTTCATAATGCACAGATAAATCTGCGACACGCCCATACAGAGATAAGAGCCGCTCACAATGCGCAGATAAGACGCCCCCGGAGCAATCAGCTCTGTCCCGTTTGTAAATATCCGCATCAGAAGCTCAGGACAGCAGACCGCCGCCAGAAAAAACAAAACGGAAACAAGAACAGACAACCGCAGCGCGATTGCCAGCACCTGCTCCACCGCCCATCGGTCTCCCTTTCCCCAGTACTGCGCCGCCAGGACAGTCGCCCCGATTGTCAGCGCCGCGTAAAACAGATTCAGCACAAACGAAACCTGTGTTGCAAGAGAGACCGCAGAGAGCGCCGTCTGTCCCTGCATTCCCAGCATCAGGGCATCCGAAGCGCTCACGATTGCAGACATAAGATTCTGCATCGCAATAGGCATCACCAGTGCAAACAGCTTTTTATAAAATTCTCCGTTTCTTTTTGCCTTTTCCCTGTATTTCATGCCGTCTCTCCCTTGCCGGTTTATCTTTGCGCTGCTATAATAATAGTAAAGCAGGCAGCGGATATCTAGCATTTTCCGCTTTAATTTTTATAACAATCGTATTCAGGGAAGGGGATACAGATGATAAACACTGATATTATGCAGGATGCGTCAGAAATCGTCCACTATGATAATCCGGGCGTCCCGCTTTACATCCGGACCGGCATTTTGTCAAACTATCCGGACATGAAAGCCCTCTGCCACTGGCATGAGGATATTGAGCTGATTTATGTGATCGAAGGTGAAATGAATTACCGTATAAATGACCGTGATATTCTGCTGAAAGAAAAGGATTGTCTGGTCGTCAACTCCCGGCAGCTTCATTACGGCTATGCCCACCTGCGCCGCGAGTGCCGGTTTATCTGCATTCTTTTTCACCCAGGACTGTTAAACGCCAGCCCGAAGATTTATCAATATTACGTGGCTCCTTTTATCGAAAATAAAAATATCGCGTATTTTCACTATACGGCGGATTCTGCGAATCATGAACAGGTGCAGGCACTGCTAAACCGCATACTTCTGCTGAAAACGGAAGAAAAGGATGCCTATGAGCTGGAAGCTATAAGCACCCTTTATCTTCTGTGGCGTATTCTCTTTCTGCAGCACAAATCCCTGCTGGAACAGGAACCCGCATACGATTACAGCGACCTGGCCCTGCAGAAAAAAATGGTCTCATACATATACGAGCATTACCAGGACACACTGACGCTCGACGCCATAGCCGCCTCCGGAAACATCAGCCGCAGCAAATGCTGCATTATCTTCAAACGCTACCTCCGGCAATCGCCCATCGATTTTGCAAACAAATACCGGCTGGAGGTCAGTCGGTATCTGCTGGCAAACACCCGCTCCAGCATCGCCCAGATTGCGGTATCCTGCGGTTTTAACCATTTAAGCTATTTCTCTAAGCTGTTTTGCCGGGAATACGGATGTACTCCCACAGAGTACCGGAGGAAGACACTCTGATTTTTAAAAATACAAATCATCAAGGAATAATGTATGTTGCAGTTCTTCGAGTTGCCCGTCATCCAGCGGCTGTAACGGTTTTCTTGGAGTTCCTGCATGATACCCGCAGAGATTCATGCAAGCCTTCACCCCTGCTACGCCGTTGCGTGCTCCTGTCTGCCGGATGCGTCCGCACAATGCATGATAATATGAAAGAAACATTTCCTCTCCCGCTTCCTGCCACAATGGAAATAATCTGGCACATGCCTGTGGAAAATAATTTGCTGCAGAAATCACTGCACCTTTTCCGCCTCTTTTCAGACAGCCATACAGAGTATTCACAGAGCCGGACATTATGTGAAAATCGTTTCTTTCTCCTACTGCATCCATATATGTATTCATCATATTCTGAGAAGTATCCTTTATTCCATGAATATTGGGATGCTCTGCCAGCACTTTCAATACCTCGCTTGAAATACATACTGTATTTGCAAACCCCGGTGCACAGTAAAGCAAAACCGGAATCCGACTGAAATCGGCTACAGCGATAAAATATGCAATCAATGCCCTGTCATCCATAGCCTTTTTAAAATAATGCGGTGTCAGTACCGACAAATAGTCCACTTGCAAGCCAGCATTCTGTATTCTGTCGATGAATTTTTTCGTATGATACAGAGATTCTCTTCCCACTCCCGCAATCAGCCCTTTACTTTCTGACCGGCATTCCACAAATGTTTTTATTACACGCAGAGATTCTTCATCATCCAGCATCCGGAATTCCCCATTGCTTCCCAGGCACATATATCCTGCCACATCCGTCTGATTCCATTTCTCAATATTATATGCCATCATTTCCTCAGAAACCGTCTCCCGACAGTCGAATGCAGTAACTGCGGGAATATAAATTCCTTCCAGACTGTTTTTCATATCATTCTCTTTTATCCTTCCACCAGAAATTTTTCAGCTTCCATTGCAATCCCCTGTGCATCCAGCCCGTAATACCTCAGAAGCTCGTCATAAGGTCCGGAAATTGCGTATTCTTTCTTAACCCCGTGCATTTTTACCGGGACCGGACAATGTCTGCCGCACACCTCCGCTACAATGGAACCAAGACCGCCGCTAATATAATGCTCTTCCACTGTCATAATTTTTCCAGTCTTTTTTGCCGCGTCTAAAATCAGTGTTTCATCAGCAGGCGATACCGTAGGCATTCCCACCACCATCGCGGAAATTCCCTTTTCTTCCAACAGATTCGCTGCACAGAGCACATTTGCCGTCGATGTTCCGGTGGTAATAATGGCAAGGTCCGTACCTTCCCGCAGGATACTTCCCTTCCCGATCTCAAATTCCTTTTCCTCCCACAGCTCCTCCATCGGCGGATTACCGATCCGCATATATACCGGACCTTCGAAATCCAGCATTGCTCTTGCTGCCGCCCGGATCTCGCCCGGAGTCTGCGGAGCCAGTATAACCACACCCGGTATCATGCGGATAATCGCAAAATCCTCCAGAGAATGATGTGTCGCTCCCAGGTCTGAATAGGTAAAGCCGCCGTTTCTTCCAACGATCTTCACATTCTGGCGCATATAACCGCAATCGTTGCGAAACATCTCAAAATTACGGCAGGTGACAAACGGCGCGATCGCGCAAAAGACCGGCGTCTTTCCCATCGCAGACAGACCTGCGGCGATACCTGTCACACCCTGCTCCATAATTCCAAATTCAAAATAGCGCTCCGGGTGGTTTTTGGCAAATTCTTTAAACCCGGAGCTTCCTCCGCTGTCGGCAGATAAAATCACAATATCTTCCCTGCTTTCAGCGATCTCCGTCACCGCAGCGCCAAAGGTTTTTCTCGGATCCAGCTTCTCCCCGATCATACTTTCACCTCCAGCTCTGTCCGCATTTCTTCTATTTTATTCTCTACCTCGGCAACCGCGCGCCCAAGCTCTTCCTTCGAGGGGCTCCAGAAATGGCAGGATGCCTTATTTTCCAGAAAAGAAATACCCTTTCCCTTGACCGTATGCGCTATGATAATCGTAGGCTGCGTGCCCTCCGCAGGAATAGCATCCAGCGCGCACATGATTTCCTGCATGTTGTTGCCGTCGATCTCCATCACACGCCATCCAAAAGCTGCAAAACGTTCTCCTGCCGGCATGAAATTCATGATATCCTCCACTTTGCCGCTGATCTGAAGACCATTATTGTCTAAAAACAATACCAGATTTCCCAATTGATGATGCGCGGCAGCCGCCGCTGCCTCCCAGTTGGAGCCTTCCGCCAGCTCACCGTCTCCCATAACGGTGTACACGCGAGATTGCATCTTATCACACTTCATTACCAGCGCCATGCCCGCCGCGATGGCGAGCCCGTGCCCCAAAGCACCGGTATTTGCCTCAATACCGGGAAGCTTATGCATATCCGGATGACCGGGAATCGGTGATTTCAGCGAACCGTAGGTATCGAGAATATCCTTGGAAAAATATCCTCTCTCCGCCAGAACAGCATACTGGCACATGCATTTGTGCCCTGCCGAAAGGATGAAACGGTCGCGCTGCTCCCACCCGGGATCCTCGGGTTTTCCTGCCATCTTGTAAAAATAAAGTGCTGTCACAATGTCAATCGCGGACAGGGCACCGCCCAAATGACCGTGCCCGCCTGCCTCAACCATCCGCAGCACATTTCTCCGGCATTTCCAGGAAATATATGTCAGTTCCTTTGCGTTTTTGGAAAAAGCCATTTATCTCATAGCCCCCTCTTCGTAATCACAGATCTGCTGTACCTTCGGCATCGACCTGGAATGCACGTCAAACGTGCATCCCAGATATTCCTTCAGCATCATCTTGGCAACCTCGATTCCAGTCACCTGCGCTCCCATGGTAATGATGTTTGCACGATTGCTGAGCTGCGCCCGTTGTGCCTGAAATACATCATTTACCAGTGCCGCATAGGCTCCCTTCACCTTGTTTGCCGCAATGCACATGCCGATGCCGGTGCCGCACACCAGAACGCCGCGGTCATGGTTTCCCTGCGCAACATCCTGGGCAACACGTATAGCGACATTTGCGTAGACCGGATCTGTGCTTCCAAAATCATCACATTCATGCCCAAGCTCCCGGATATACTGCGTCAGCGCCTCTTTAAAAGCCTGGGCATTCGGATCACATCCAATCGCTATCCTCATCTTCTGCTCCTTCGTCCGCCTTACTGATTGTATTCGCCAAGAAGCTCGGTAATACGTCCGTCAACCGTTGCGATCGCATCATCAAGGCTGGTGCCTGTCAGCATGGAATTATATGCTTCTCCAAAAATATCCTGCACTTCCGCATATGCCGGGAAGGTGGAGTACGTAAGAGAATACTGCATACAGTCTGAGAATCCGATGTACTCCGGTCCGGTAAATGCTTCATCTTCCAGAGCACTCTTCGTAACCGGAATACGTCCCGTAGCAGAGCCAAAGGATACTGCATTGTCATAGCCCGCCATAAATTCCAGGAAATCCGCCATTTCTTCCGGGTGCTCACACGCCGTCGTGATCGTGTAGCCGGACACCTGCAGGTTCGTTACATGACGGCCGTCTTCTGTCGTTGCTGCCGGAATCGGCACACTGCCAAGCTTGCCTGCCAGCTCCGGATTACGGTTTAAAATTGCTCCCACTGCGTTGCTTCCGGAAATAATAAGACCGGTCTGCTCATTTGCAAAGTAAGTAACTGCATCCTGGTATGCTGTCTCGGATGCGCCCGCAGGAACCACGCCGTCCACCAGATCCAGATCTACAAAGGACTGCAGCGCTGTTTTAAATTTGTCGGAAGTCAGGTCGCTCTCCCAGGTGCCATCCTCGTTCTGCCATACCTCATCTACTCCAAATGCTTTTGCATATATAGAAAAGCGTGCCTCACCGGAACCGTTTCTTGCACCTACCATGGAAAATCCATAGTTACCGGAAATTTCCGTAAACTTCTTCGCTGCATCACGGAAATCATCCATTGTCTCAATTTTTTCAATTCCTGCCTGCTCCAGCCAGTCTGTCCGGTAAATCAGCGCTATCGGAATCTGGAACCACGGAACAAACATCAACGTATCATCCAACGTGCTGTAATTGATAACCTCTTCCGAAAGATCCGCACGGAATTCATCCGAAATATAATCATTTGCATCCGCCACGATTCCCATATCCAGAGCCGTAGACATAAATGCGCAATTCATAAAAAACGCATCCGGAAGATCATTTGACGCCGCCATGGTCGTCACCTGCGCATCCAGATCATTATTTGCCACCGAAATATACTCGATTTTTATATTCGGATGCTCTGCCATATACGCTTCCGCCATCGCGGACTCCAGCTCTGCCTCATCCTCCGTCTGCAGACAGGACATGATCGTCAGGGTAATTTCTTCTTCTGCATTCGCAGCGACTCCCGAAAACAGGGACGCCAGCATAGATACACTAAGTACAGCCGCTAATTTTCTCTTCATAATTTTTCTTCCTTTCTTTACTCGTTTTTAATAATATTGCTTATCTGCCGCACCCTGTAAATTCTTCTCATACACCCCCATTCCTGTATCCACGGCAGATGCTATATCCTTCTTTACTTCACAGCCCCGGCGGTCAGACCGCTGATAAAGCTTTTCTGCATAAAAATAAAAGCAATGATCAGAGGCACCGATGCCACCAGCGAGGCAGCCATCATATCATTCCACGCAATTCTGTAATAGCCATTCATTTCGGCAATTGCCACAGCCGCCGTTTTCATCTTATCGTTCATGATCAGAATTGCCGCAAACATATACTCATTCCAGCATGTGATAAATGCATAAATCGCGGAGGATACCAGTCCCGGCCGCACCAGTGGCAGAGTAATTCTTAGAAACGTCTGTATGCTGGAGGCTCCGTCGATTGCGGCAGATTCATCAATTTCTACCGGAATCGTCCGGTAATACCCCACCATCATCCACGAACAGAAGGGGATCGTGAATGAGATATAAACCACGCAAAGTCCGACCAGAGAGTTATTCAGCCCGTAAATGCTGAGGATTTTGTAAAACGGCACCAACAGCATAATAGACGGGAACATCTGCGTCATCAAAATAAATGACAGAAATGCACTCTTCCCCTTAAAATTAAATCTGGTGGCTCCATATCCTGTGAGCGCTGAAGCAATCAGTGAAACCAGAACTGCGACCACCGTCACAAGCAGGCTGTTTCGGAAATACAGCGCAAAATCATAATCTCTCCAGATTCTCATGAATGACGTAAAGGTAACCTCCAAAGGCAGAATACTGCCATTCATCTGATAAATCTCCGTGTCACTTTTCACCGCAGTGATAAACATCCACAGAACGGGCAGAATTACCATACACGCCCCAAGAACCAATACGATATAGGAGAGCGCACCTTCTGCTACTTTATTATGCATTGATAAAGACCTGTTCTTTTTACGCATTCTGATCCATCGCCCTCCTCATAATTTTACTGATCAGCCAGCAGATAACGAATACCACGCCCGCACCTGCCGCGGCAACTCCGTAGTTGTGATAGGAAAATGCCTCTTTATATATGGAAATACTAACCGTCGCTGTCGTATTGTTCGGACCTCCGTCTGTCAGCAGCTTAATGATGGTATAATGTTTGAACCACCATACCGTATCCAGGATCACTGCGGTTGAGATAACCGGTTTGATCATCGGAACCGTAATGCGGAAAAATGTCTGTACGGGATTTGCTCCATCCAGCTTTGCCGCTTCATACACATCCTCCGGTACGCTCTGAAAACCCGCCATCATATTTACCATGATCAGCGCGTATCCCTTCCAGATACACACGGCAGCGAGAATGGTAAATGCAAAACCAGTACTCAGCCATGCCTGATTTTTCTCCAGAATTCCGAGGCGGATCAATATATTGTTAAACACACCGTAATTTGCATTAAAAATCCACTTAAACAGCAAAGCAACGACCACATCCGGCAAAAGCCATGGGATGATCAGGATCGTGCGGAATATATTGACGCCCGGACGTTTTTTATTCATAGCAAGCGCAAGGATCGTTCCCAGGATCAGATGTCCCAAAACAACCACTATCGTAAATTTGAAGGTCGTCAGGAGGCTCTTTACCATACTTCCGTCTTTGAAAAGCGACAGGTAATTTTCCAGCCCTACAAATTCCCACTTAGTCGTAAGATTTGTCTGCATGACGCTTAAATACAGCGCATAGCAGATCGGGTATACGACAAGTGCTGCCAGCAGAACAAATGTCGGAAATATAAAAAGATACGGTGTAATGTTGAATTTATTTTTGTTTCGTGTCACCAGCCGGATTCCTCCTTTTTCTACCACTCTCCGAAGGAATGGTCATCTGCAAATGATACGCGTGGTGTCTCCCAGCGCCCGTCATATGCATATTCCTTTAACGCAGTCTCATCTATCTCAATGCCCATGCCCGCGCCCTGCGGAATGTCAATATAACCATCCCTGATCTCAAACGGTTTCTTCAGATACGGACCGCCCAGATCCCATCCGTCCTCAAATGACGGATGCTCCTGCGCCGTAAAGTTTGGGATCACCGTATCCACCTGCAGGCAGGCTGCAAGCGCAAGCGGACCAAGCGGGTTATGCGGCGCCATAGAGCAATAGTAGGTCTCTCCCATCGCAGCAATTTTCATAACCTGCGATATGCCGCCTGCATGACACAGATCCGGCTGCAGCACAGTTGCCGCCTGCTTCTCCAGCACCTCGCGGAATTCATATGTAGTAAATTTCCGTTCTCCCGTAGCGATCGGTATGGTAGTCATCCTCGCCACCCTTGCCATCACATCCACATTTTCCGGAAGCACCGGTTCCTCCACAAACATCAGACCAAACGGCTCCAGCTCTCTGCAAAGCCACGGTGCCATTGCCGGTGAAACCCGTCCGTGAAAGTCGACAGCCAGGTCGATATCATCCCCGATCGCTGCCCGGATTTCTGCTATCCGCTCCACAAAGCGTGTCACCATCGCCGAAGTTTCAATATGCCGGTATGGGCAGATAAACGGTGTTTTCAGGGATTTAAAACCCTTTGCCACTTTCTTTTTCGCATGTTCGACCAACAGGTCACGACACTCCCGTTCTTCCATTTCGGCATAATCAACATTGCCAAAAATATGCGCATACATGCGGATGCGATCTCTGGATTTTCCTCCGAGCAGCTGCCACACCGGAACATTCAGCCATTTTCCTTTGATATCCCAGAGTGCCTGCTCGATTCCGCTGATAGCGCTGAATACGGCGGCGCCGCCCCTGTAAAAACCACCTGCATACATCAGCTTATACAGATATTCAATATTACGCGGGTCTTCTCCGATAATCATATCCTTCAGAGAATCCACGGCAGCCGCTGTAACCAGATTTCTTCCCTCCAGATCGCACTCGCCCCATCCGGTAATTCCTTCATCAGTAGTTACCTTCACAAAAATCCATCTTGGTTTTACATGAAATGTTTCTACGCCTTTGATCTTCATCCCTGTCCTCCTGTTATTTTTATCTCTGCACACGTCCGGAGGCATTGCCCTGCATGAGGCTGTTTACCTCCTCCAGCGTGCTCAGATTAAAATCATATTCCATCGTGTGCTTCAGGCAGGAAGCCGCCGCTGCAAAATTCACTGCCTTCTGCGGTTCATAGCCGCTGTTTAACGCATAGATCAGCGCTCCCGCAAAGGAATCTCCGCCGCCTACCCGGTCTACGATCTGTATCATATACTCGGGCGAAAAGAATGCCTCTCCTCCGGTATAAAGCAGCCCGCCCCAATGATTGATGCTGGCGGAAATACTTTTTCGCAGAGTGATAGCAACAGACTTTATGCCAAAGCGTTCTACAAGCTGCTGCGCCACGCTCACATATCCCTGCCTGTCAAGTTCTCCCTTGCTGATGTCTGAGTTCCCGGCACAGATACCAAACACATCTGCAGCGTCCGCCTCATTTGCAATGCAGACGTCGACATACTTCATCAGTCTGCCCATCACCTCACCGGCTTTTTCTTTACTCCACAGCTTTTTTCGGAAATTCAGATCGCAGCTCACTGTAATATGCTTCTCTTTGCACACGCGCAGCGCATCCTCACAGATTTCTGCACATCCCTCCGAAAGCGCCGGTGTAATGCCGGTAAAATGGAACCAGTTGGCGCCCTCCAGAATATGTTCCCAGTCGAAGTCCGGCCGTTCCGCCAGAGCGATCGCAGAGGCGCCTCTGTCATACAAAACCTTTGACGGACGCTGAGAGGCTCCCTTTTCCACAAAGTAAATCCCCATACGTTCTCCGCCGTATACGATCGCTTCTGTGTCGACGCCCTACTTCTGCAGCTCCATCGCTGCCCGCCTGCCAAGCACATTGTCCGGCAGCTTTGTAACAAAAGCGGCCTTCATGCCAAAGTTTGCCACAGATACCGCCACATTTGCCTCGCCGCCCGCAAACGACATCTCCAGCTTCTGAGCCTGCAGCAGCCTGAGATATCCCTCCGGATTCAGCCGCATCATAATTTCACCGAATGTAATCACTTTTTTCATACTGTAAACTCTCCCCTGCAATTTTGAATTGTCCTTCTGGCTGCCTCGCGTATCTTATCAAATTCGCCCGCCGCGATCCATTCACGGTTGACAAGATTCCCGCCAATACCGACTCCTTCTGCTCCTGCGCGCAAAAATTCTGCCGCATTAAGCTCATTTACACCGCCAACGGCCAACAGTGGAATATGGTTCAGCGGTCCCTTTATCGCTTTCAGATATGCTGCCCCCAGACTTGCTGCCGGGAATATTTTTACGAAATCCGCTCCATATTCCGCCGCATCTGTGATCTCAGACGGTGACAATGCACCCGGTATCGAAACCATGCCCTGTCTTACGGTCTCCCCGATCACTCTCTGGTTTACATTCGGAGAAATAATAAATGCACCGCCGGCATTTTTCGTAAGCCTTACCTGTTCCTCCGTGAGCACAGTCCCCGATCCACAGATCATTTCACTGCCATACTCCCTGCATACCATGGATATATTTTCACAGGTACGCTTCCAGTCATCGGGAGTTTTCTGATCAAACGTAAATTCAATCAGTCCGATGCCGCCCTCCTGCAGTGCTTCTGTCAGCTTCCTGCAGTCATCGCCGTATACCCCCCGTACAATGGCAATAATTTTCTTTTCTTTTATTTGTCCGATAATTTTCTTACGCAATTTTTCTCCTCTTTCGCATTCATTCTCTCGTTTTGCTTGTTTCACTGTATAAAACTATATTTTATCTAATAAACTTCTTGCAACTACAATATTATATTTCCAAGTTTTTGTCAAGCGGTTTTTGTTTATTTTGCATATTTTAAATTCCTTTTTTCTTTTTAGTACCATAAAAGTGTAGTAGTTAGAGAGTAATTAACTCTGACATCT
>CAJKKX010000021.1 GCA_905200565.1 uncultured Lachnospiraceae bacterium | reverse complement strand
AACACACAGTCGGTCCTCCGCACCATCATTACGCATGGCGCTATTTCCCGTGCTTCCATTGCCTCCGAGCTTGGTCTGACAAAGGCGACGGTCTCCGCCATCGTACAGGTGCTTCTCGACCGCGGCATCATTTTCGAGGCGGAAAGCAGCGACACCGCGCCGGAGGGCAGAAAAGGCAGAAAGCCGATTTTTCTTCAGCTAAACAAAGACTGCGGCTACGTCGTTGCTATCGACCTTGCCACAGAAAATATCACCCTGATGACGGCAAACCTGCTGGGCGGCAACTGCCGTCTGACACAGTTTCCCACGCCGAAGAATACGGAATTTCTGCTTCCTCTTTTAAAGGAACGGATTGACCAGGCGATAAACGCTCTCCCGAAGACGCGCTACGGGCTTCTCGGCATCGCCCTCGGCATTCATGGCGTTGTCCATCATAACAAAATCATTTTTCTTCCGTATTCTTCTTTCGGAGATATCGATTTTGTGTCCCGCCTCGGCGATATCTACGGCGTACCCGTCGTGATGGAAAACGAGGCGAATCTTTCCGCGCTGGGCGAATGGGCGCACTGCCACGATACCAATGAAATGCTCTACATCAGCGTCCACTCCGGTATCGGCGCCGGCATCATCATGAAAAACCAGCTCGTCAAAGGCAAAAACGGCTACGCCGGCGAATTTGGTCATACTATTATCGAAGTGGACGGACGTCCCTGTCCCTGCGGCAATCACGGCTGTCTGGAGCAGTATGCCTCCGAGCGCGCACTGTTTGCGGAGCTCTCCGCCCAAAAGGGCTATCCGGTAAACGCCGAGGTCTACGGCAGACTTTACCGCCAGGGCGACCCTGCCGCTGTGCGCGCCATGCAGCAGTTTATCAAATATATGTCTGTCGGCATCAACAATCTGCTGAACACCTTCAATCCGGACATCATCGTGCTCAACAGCTCGCTCACCATGTGCCACGCCGGACTGTGCGACGACATCGCGGCTCAGCTCCACAACAACATGAAGGGCTACTGCCGCCTGGTGCCCTCCACCCTGCAGGACACCTCCGTGCTTCTTGGCGGCGTATACCTCATCCGGGAACGCTTTCTGTATCCGAACCGGATTTAAATGCCCGGATTGCATTTACAATGGTTCAATGCTAAAATAATCCGTAGAAAGCAAGAGAGAGGTGCTTATATGCTGACAATTTTTTTTGGAGATATGGAAAACAGCGTCTACAATACCGCTGTCTATTTTAAAAATACTTATGAGCCAGAATGGTTCGATTCCGCTCTGGCAAAGCAGATGGTTAAAGATATAGATAAATCAGATGTTCTGAGCGGCGAATGTATCCAGAGCCCGGTATTGGGACAGATTCCTCCCGAAAGATTATCCGGCGGTGTAAAAACGCTGCTTCTTATGCTGAATGAACCGGATAAAATTTTCAACGCCTCCACGTGCGGGGATAACTGCGCAAAATGGATTCTGAAGATAGCGGAAAGCAAAAACCTGACCATCAATCTCCGGCATCTGATGGATTTTGGGAAAGACACAAAATTCACCATCGTTGTCGGGAACGGCGGAGAAATCGTGCATTCAATGAAAGAGCTGATTCCCGTTGCCTCTGAATATCTGAACAAAATGAAACAGGAGTAATATATTATGAAGGGCGCTCACAGAATCATTGTTGAATCAAAGAAAATCCGATACGATTTTACCATTAAAAGAAATATCACCATTCTCACTGGAGACAGCGGCTCCGGTAAAACCGTATTGATTGATTTTATCCGTGACTACAGAAGATACGGTACTGACAGCGGCATTGTGGTCTCCTGCGACCTTCCCTGCCGGACATTAGACAGCGAAGACTGGGAGCGGCAGTTGGAAGGCATATCCGGTTCCATCATTTTTATTGATGAAGGCAGCCGCTTTCTGGCTTCAAAAAAATTCGCGGAGCTTGCTTTGAAATCAGATAACTACTTTGTGCTCGCAACACGGGAAAAGCTGCCAATGCTTCCTTACAGTGTCCGGGAAATATACGGCTTCCGTGAATCCGGAAAATTTCACGAAGCGAAGCAGAAGTACAACGAAATATATAATCTTTATGGAGAAATATCGGAAACAGACGGCATAAATCCGCATCTGGTAATAACAGAAGATTCAAATTCGGGATATGAATTTTTCAATGAGTTGTGCAGACAGAAAAATATCTCATGCATATCTGCCAATGGAAAGTCAAATATTCTGAAAGTATTGAAGAATACCGAAGCGACCGCCCAAAAAATATTGGTCATTGCAGACGGGGCGGCGCTTGGTTCAGAAATGCGCGAAATCATGCGCTATCTCGACAGCGCAGAAAATGCAGCGCTATACGCGCCGGAATCCTTTGAATGGTTATTGTTGTCTACAAATGCCATTCCGGATGTAAATGTATCTGCAATCCTCCAAAAACCGGAAAATTATATCGAAAGTGAAAAGTACGCCAGCTGGGAACAGTTTTTTACTAAATTACTGTCTGAGCAGACACAGGGCAATCCCATATGGAGCTATTCCAAAAGAAAACTTGCCAGAAGTTATTTATCTTCAAGAATAGTAACAGCCGCCAAAAAAGTCATGCATCTGATTATCTGGGATTAGATAAAATCAACAAAAAAGTTCTCTTGCAAAGCAGACAGCTATATGCTATCATGAATTTTGTCGAAACAAAGCAGGTGAATTTCCGTATCCGGAAATGAGAGGGAATCAGGAAAAGCCTGAGCGATGCGGTCACTGTGAGCAGGGAGCTTCCCCGGATATCCATTGCGGCGAATGCCGTGAGAAGGAGGGACAAGCGCAAATCTGTGAGCCAGGAAACCTGCCTGCCTTGTGCGAAAGAAGCTTCCATGCAAAGCATCCTCGCAGATTTGTTCGTATCTACGACACACGCAGCAGTTCCGTTTTTCCGGTTCATGCAGTCGTCTGCAAAGCCCGGTCCGGACTACTGCGCACAAAACGGTCTGTCTGGTATGCCTGTCTGTGAAGACAGGCTCGATTCTTTTTTATGGACTTCCAGTAACCAATCACTCATTTCATGATGTTGGGGCAAAAGTCCCGACCATAATACCTATGGAGGTGCAAGATGAAAAAAAGGAACCAATTACTGACACTGATTATGGCTGGCGTAATGGCGCTCTCCCCGGCAGCAGCTTTTGCTGAGGAAACAGAAGCCGAAACACAGGAAGCCGCTGTGGAAACCGAAGCTGCGGAGACAGAAGCTGACGGCGCAGAAGCCGCAGATGGCGACGTATTTCCTTTCACGCTGGTGACAAAGGACGACCAGGAGGTCACCTTTACACATGTTCCGGAGCGTGTAATCAGCACCAATCCCAACACCGGAGAGCAGCTTATGGCGCTTGGTCTCGGCGACAAAATTATCGGAACCTGCTACAACAACGCCCAGCTTCCGGAGCAGTACCGCGAAGAATACGAATCAAAGCCGGTGATCTCCGACAACAACGGTTATCCGTCCCTGGAGGTAGTTCTGGACCTGGAACCGGATTTCATCTATGGAAGAAGCTCTGCTTTCAGCGATTCTGACACGGCGATTGCCACACATGATGCCTTAAGCGAGTACGGCATCATGTCCCTTTCTTCCATCGAAGGCTACAAGCTTGGCTGCGACGTGGAAGATGTTTATCAGGATTTTTACAACCTCGGCAAAATTTTCCAGGTTGAAGACAAAGCAAATGAAATCGTAGACGGTATGAAAGCCCAGATTGCGGCAGTAGAAGAGAAAATTGCCGGTACAGAGGAAGTGCGGGTATTCAACTTTGACTGCGAAATGGACGGCGGCGCCTACACGCCCGGAAACAACTTCACCTCAAAGCTGATGCGTCACGCAGGCGGCGTCAATGTATTTGAGGACCTTGAAAAAACCTGGAACACCGTAAGCTGGGAAGCCGTTGTAGAGGCAGACCCGGAGGTTATCGTCATCAATGATTACGGCGATACGACCGCAGACGAGAAAATCCAGTTCCTGCTGGACAACGAAGCTCTTTCCGATGTAACTGCCATCAAGAGCGAAAACTTCCTGGTTATCACGCTTCCGGAAGTATTCGCCAGCACCCGTGTGGGCGATACGATTGAAAAATTTGCCCAGGCATTCCATCCGGAGTGTTTTGAATAATTTCATATGAAACGGTTATGTAAATTCATGAGGGAACACGTGGGGATAACCTGCGTGTTCTTGCTAATACTATTGATTCTGTCGATGATTCTTGCCATCGGAATCGGACCTGTCAGCATCCCTTTCCAAACGGTCTGGCAGGTGGTTCTTCATCGTCTGACCGGCATAGGCGATGTTGAAGATATCCGCATGAGCACGCAGAACATCGTCTGGCATCTGCGGACGCCGCGGGTGCTGATGGGCGCTATGGTAGGCGCGGCGCTGACGCTTTCGGGCGTCGCCATGCAGTCATTTACCAAAAATCCGCTGGCAAGTCCCTATGTGCTGGGCGTATCCTCCGGCGCAACCTTCGGCGCTTCACTTGCCATTGTCACCGGAGCGCTCTCCTTCCTTGGCGCATACTCTGTCCAGGGCGGCGCTTTTATCGGCGCGATGGCGGCAATTTTAATTGTTTATTACATGGCGAAAAGCGGCAAAGAGGTGGCGCCCATCAAGCTGGTTCTGGTGGGAACGGCTATTTCCGCCATGTTTACCGCATTTTCAAACTTTCTCATTTACAAGGCCCCGGATGACAGCAAAATCCGGGAGGTGACGTTCTGGACGCTTGGCAGCGTAGCCAGTGCCCAGTGGGAAGAGCTTCTTCCCCTGTTTATGGTACTGATACCGGGCTTTCTGTGCCTGTATGCTCTCTCCACCTCCATGAACGCGCTTCTTATGGGAGAGAGCAGCGCGGTGACGCTGGGAATCAATATTAATCTCGTGCGCAAAATCACCGTCTTTCTGTCGGCGGCACTGACCGGAACGGCAGTGGCAGTGACCGGCAGCATCGGTTTCGTCGGACTTGTCATCCCGCATATCGTGCGGTCGATGGTCGGTGCGGACCACCGGAAGGTGATTCCGATTTCCACGCTGCTGGGAGCGATTTTCCTGGTCTGGGTGGACGTCGGTGCCAGAATGCTCGACCAGCCCAGTGAAATTCCTATCGGCATTATTACTTCCATGCTCGGAGCACCTGTCTTCCTGTGGATGATACGGGTACGGAAATATTCCTTCGGGAAATCTTAAAGGAGGCGGACCTATGCTCAGTGCAGAAAAAGTAAGCTACCGCACCCGGCAGGTGGAGATTATCCGGGATATTTCCCTCACCGTAAACCAGGAGGAATTCGTGGGCGTCATCGGTCCCAACGGAAGCGGAAAGTCGACGCTGCTGAAAAATATCTACAAAATGCTTGTGCCCGTTTCGGGAGATATCCTTCTGGACGGAAAAAGTCTTCTGAAAATGTCAAACCGGCAGATGGCGGAACGCATTGCGGTGGTTTCGCAGGAAAGCGAGGCAAATTTTGACTTCACCGTCGAAGAAGTTGTGCAGATGGGGCGCTATCCCAGAAAACGTCTGATGGAAGCCGCCAACGACCACGACCGCGAGGTGGTCTGCCATTCGCTGGAAATGGTCGGAATGGAAGATTTTCTGGAGAGAAGCTTTCTGAGCCTGTCCGGCGGCGAAAAGCAGCGGGTACTGATTGCCCGCGCGCTGGCGCAGGAAACGGAAATGATTATTCTGGACGAGCCGACCAACCATCTGGATATCGGCAGCCAGATAAAAACGCTGTCGCTTTTGAAAGCATCGAAAAAAACAGTGCTGACCGCACTGCACGATTTAAGTCTCGCTTCAAAATTCTGCGACCGTATCTACGTGCTCAAGAACGGACAGAACCTGTGCGACGGCAGACCGGACGACGTTATCAGCTCCGCGCTGGTGGAGGAGCTCTACCATATCCATGCAGATGTATTCCGGCGAAACGAAAAAGTATTTATCGATTATGATTAACAGATAACAAGGGCAGCCTGGCTGCCCTGTTGCATCGCAGGAAATCGTTGCAGGCAATTTGCAACGAAACCACTGTATTTAACACTATATCTCCGTCATTCCCATAAGCCACTCCAGCGCATTTACCCGCCGGATGCCTTCGTAATCCCCCTCCGGGTCCTCGTCCAGCGTAAGAAGAAATTTGGGATAATGGTCATTGATTTTCTGCAACGGCACCAGTTCCCGCCGCAATGTCTGCTCATCTCGCACAGAAGCCGCCACCTGATAATATGTGATTCTTTTATAATCCATTGCCACAAAATCAACTTCCATTTCATCCAGCCTGCCGACATATACATCATACCCTCTGCGTATCAGCTCCAGATAAACTACATTTTCCAGAATATGTCCCACATCGGCAGAACGGGCTCCCAGCAGCATATATCTCAGACCAATATCCACCACATAATACTTCTCCAGCGTTTTTAAATACTGCTTTCCTTTTATATTATATCTTTTTGCCTGATAAATAATGTAGCTCTCCATTAACGCATCCAGATATTTTTCTACTGTTTTTGTATCAATTTTTCTGCCGTTCGACGTCATAGTGTCCGCAATTTTCTTTGTGGAAAGCGGACTTCCAATACTATCAAACAGAAACCGTACAATGCTTTCCAACATCATCGTATCCGGAAACTTATTTCGTTTTGCAATATCTTTTACCACAATGGTGTTATAAATTCCGTCAAGGTAATCCCGGATTTCTTTCGGTCGCCCTGCAAGCTCCAGCGTATATGGGAAAGAGCTGTTTTCCAGATATGTCACATACTTTTTCCCAAGCTCCTGCATATTTCCTGTGCTCATCACATATTCTTTAAATGATAGCGGCAGCATCCTGATTTCCACATACCGTCCCGAAATCAGTGTGGCAATTTCCGACGACAGCATATAAGCATTTGAACCTGTCACATATAAATCAACATTCTTTTTAATAAACAGACTGTCCAGAACCCCGGCAAAATCATCGCAGTGCTGTACTTCGTCAAGAAAAACATAGGTCATTTTATCCTGCACAAGGCGTTCCTTTATATATGCATGAAGCGCTCTGGGCTCCCGCAAATCATAGAAATCGTAATCTTCCAGATTTACCGCAATAATCTGTTCGCCGGATACGCCGTTTTTTCTCAGATAATCCTGATACATTTCCATCAGCGTTGATTTTCCGCACCGACGAACTCCCGTGATGATTTTTATTATATTTTTATCCCGAAATGCAATGAGTTTTTCAAGATACTCTTTTCTCTCTATCCGTCTGACAGCCACAGGCAATCCCTCCTATTCATTTATATCTGTAATCCCAAAACGTTCATTTAAATAATATTTTTAGTATATTTTATCCCAAAACTTTTGGATTATCAATATTTTTAGGAAAATTTTCCCCAAAACTTCTGTTTTTTTCAATGCTATTTGGAATTTTCCCAATGTTCCGGAACGTTTCCGGCAAGCTTCCCTGTTGCAAAACCTCCCGAAAAAAACGCCGCCCGGATTTCTCCGCGCGGCATTTTTCTTTGGCATCATAATATTTAGTTTACTTTTATAATTGCTTTTACAAGATCGGTCTTATTGTTGATTGCTTCCTCGAATGCCTCCTGGATATGGTCGAGGTCGAATTCGTGGGTCGCGATCTTCGCTACCGGGATAGAGCCGCTGGAAATCGCTGCGATTGCCTGCGGATATACGTTTCTGTAGCGGAATACGGATTTGATGGTCGCTTCCTTGTCCATGATCTGCGCGAAATTATAAGTGATTTCCTCTTTTGCGGAAATACCTACCAGCACGATGGTGCCGCCGCGCTTTACGAAGAACGGGGTCTGCGCGATCGTCACCGGAGAGCCTGCCGTCTCAAATACCTTGTCGGCGCCCTTTCCGTCTGTCAGTCTCTTTACTTCCTCAAATACATCCACCTTGCCGCTGTTGATCACATCGGTTGCGCCCAGCTCTTTTGCCTTCTCCAGACGCGCATCCACAAGGTCCGCCACGATAATTCTGCTTGCGCCGTGCGCCTTGCAGCACATCATCGTCACCAGACCGATGCAGCCGCCGCCGAGAATCAGAACGGTATCGCCAAGCGTAACTTCGCCCTGGTTTGCAGCGTGCATACCAACGGAAAGCGGCTCAACCAGCGCACCCTCTTTCGTGGAAACGTTGTCCGGCAGCTTGAAGCACATATTCTCCGGGAATGCAATGAAATCCTCGTAGCATCCCTGTACCGGCGGTGTTGCCAGAAATACAACATCCGGGCAAAGGTTGTAACGACCCGATTTGCAGAATTCGCACTCGCCGCAGGTGATACCCGGCTCCAGCGCAACGCGGTCGCCCACCTTCAGCTCCTTGCATCCTTCGCCTACTTCCACAACGGTTCCCGCGCACTCATGTCCCAGCATGAATTCGTCATCCGTTACCACATAGGAACCGCATCTTCCGGAATGGAAATAATGCACGTCGGAACCGCAGATTCCGACATACTCCATTTTAACTACTACCTGTCCTGCTCCTGCAGTTGGCTTATCGACTTCCTTAATAATCATTTTGTCGACGCCGTTCATAAAAGCTGCTCTCATTTTCATGTCTTTATGCTCCCTTTCTGTTTTTGTATTGTATGTAAAACGCATTGCCTGGCAAGCGGGTGCCTGCCAGGCAGCTATTTACAATATTTTACCTTGCCTTTTTCTCAGGACTTTCCTATACAGATTCATTATATCTTTTTATTACTTACTCTGCAAGTGCATCCTCTGTAAGTTCACCGTTATCGATATAAATCTGGATGAACTCATCAACGTTATCTGCGTTGATTTCCGGAGCTTCCACGAAATCTGCAACATCGGTGTACTCCATTTCGCCATTCAGAACCTTCTCTGCGTATTCCATGTTCAGATTTGCAATTTCTTCTGCATTCTGAAGAGCGGTAGCTGTAAGAAGACCTTCCTTGACTAACATACATCCCTGTGCTGTTCCGTCAACGCCGTATGCCAGGAAATTCGGTGTGCCGTCTTCGTTGATATACTCGGAGTTGTTGCGGATAGCCTCGATTGCACCTGCTGCCATGTTATCATTCATGGAAATGATTGCATCGATGTGGGTTCCGCCCTGTGTCCATGTCTCCATCAGAGTCATAGCCTCATCATTGTTCCAGTTTGCATAATCTTCGTAAAGAATCGTAACATCCGGGCGCTCTGCGAAGAAATAAGTATCCCATGCTTCACGACGCTTTTCTGCGTGATAGTTTCCGGACGGTCCGCGAAGAACAACAACATTTCCATTCTCCGGAACTTCATCTACGGCACGGATCGCACCGCGGGAAGCCTGCTCAACCGGGTCCGCGTCAACAGTACCGGTACCTGCCATAACTGCATTGTCCACTTCCTCGTCGCCAGTTACACCGTCAAGGTCACTCTGATGTGTCGTCGGGTTCGTTGTGATAACCGGGATGCCTGCATCCGCAACCTGCTTTACATACGGAGCCTGTGCCGCATTGTTGTTGGACTGTACGATAACCAGGTCGTATTCTTTTGTAATACAGTCTTCCAGAAGCGTTGCCATTGTGTTGTCATCTGCTTCACCGCTCACGCAGGTAAGCTCAATATCATCATACTGGTCTGCCGCTTTCTTCATGGAATCTGTCAGCCATGCCGCAAAAGTATCTGCACTTGCACGTGCGATGAAACAAACGCGATAGGTTTCTCCTTCTGCAAACGCTGTGAAGCCCGTCATGGATGTTGCCGCAACTGCCGCTGCGATTGTCATTGCCGCCAATTTTCTCATTTTCTTCATTTCTTTTTTCCCATCCTTTCTTTTTTGTAGGTAAATATTGTAAAATAAACACTGCGTCCATGCAGTAACGCATTCTACTTAGCGGAGCTGTTTTCCTTCTTTGTATCGTCCACCGCCATAATCATCTTGCTCGTCTTGCGGCTCTTGCTCATGATATCAAATGCCACGGCAATAACGATAATTGCTCCTTCGATGATATTCTGTATGTAAGAGTTTACACCAAGCAGATTCATGATATTTTCCAGGATACCGATGATAAAAGCACCTGCCACCGTTCCCATAACCGTGCCGACACCGCCGGAGAAAGAGGTTCCGCCCACGATTGCCGCCGTCAGACCGGTCATTTCATAGCCGACCGCACCATTCGGAAGACCCGAATTGTTTCTCGCCATAAAGATCACTCCGGCAAGTCCGGCAAGCATACCGTTTATGAGATACGATTTGTAAATGACCAGCTTTCCGTTGATACCGCTTGCTTCCGCCGCTTTGCGGTTGCCGCCGATTGCATACAGGCTCCGCCCATAACTGGTATGATTGAACATGTACCAGACGGCGATCGTAATCAGTATAACGATGATAACAGGAACCGGCATAAATCCAATCATGCCCTGTCCGATATTGACATATTTGCCAATCTGCAGGATATTTGCTCCGCCGGTAAAGTAAAGAGCAATACCGCGGGCAATCTGCTGCATACCCAGCGTTGCGATAAACGCCGGCACTTCAAACTGTGCAACGAAAATACCGTTAAACAGGTTGCACGCCATACCCACCAGCAGCGCTACCAGAATCGCCAGCGCCATCGAGCCGGTTGCCTTATAAGCAGCTACCGAAAGCACACCTGCCAGCGCAAGTACAGAACCTACCGACAAATCCAGGAATCCGCTGACAATCAGAATCATTTCGCCATAAGCTATCAGAATACCAACGCAGAGCTGTCTGGCAATGTTCATCAGGTTGTTCGTTTTCAGGAAATACGGGCTGAGCAAAGAACAGACCAGAAACATTACAATCAAAACAATAAAAATGGAAAACCTCTGTAAAAAAGCGGAAAGCTGTTTATTTTTGTTCATTATTTATCTCCTTTCCCTGTCTTGCCGAAAAGACCGGTCGCATGCATCATAATGGTTTCCTGTGAAAATTCTTCTCTGTTTAAACATCCCATGATCCTGCCCTGGCACATCACATAAATTCTGTCGCACATACCGATCAGCTCCGGCAGCTCTGAGGACACCATAACAATCGTCTTTCCTTCTTTGACAATATCCGTCATCAGTTTGTATATCTCAAATTTTGCGCCTACATCAATTCCTCTTGTCGGCTCATCCAGAATCATAATCTCCGGATCGCAGAGCATCCATCTTGCCAGCAGAACCTTCTGCGCGTTTCCGCCGGACAGTGAGGCAATCAGTGTATCCAGAGACGGCGTTTTCACATTCATCTTCCGGAAGATCTCGCCCACCTCGCTCCGCTCTTTGCTCTTGTGGTTCTTTCCTGCAAAGAAATAGCGTTTCAGTGATGCGATGCTGGCATTTTCCATAACGCTTCGCACCGGGATGATACCGTATTCTTTCCGGTCCTCCGACAGCATGATCAGCTTTTTCGCAATGGCGTCATGCGGGCTTTTAATCGTCACTTCCTGTCCGTCGATCTTCACTGTGCCGCTGTCCTTGTGGTCCATTCCGAAAATCGCACGCATGACTTCGGTACGCCCCGCGCCTACCAGCCCGGCAAATCCAACAATCTCACCCTTGCGGGCATAAAAATTGATATCTGCAAACATGCCTTTGGAATTAAAATTCTGCACCTCGAAATTCTTTTCGCCAAGCGGAAGGATTTCCTTCGGATAGGCATTGTCCATTTTCCGTCCAACCATACGGGCAATGACTGTTTCAATATCCAGATTCTCCGCCCTGTCCGAGGAAACCACCGCGCCGTCACGGATGATAGTGATGTCATCGGCAATCTGGAATACCTCGTCCATTTTATGCGAGATATAGATGATGCTTACACCCTTTGCCTTCAGCTCCGCAATCTTTTCAAACAGCAGCTTTACCTCTTTCTGTGAGATGGAGGAAGTCGGCTCGTCCATGAGTACCACCTGGGCGTTATTATTAACCGCCTTAATAATCTCCAGCATCTGGATATCGGAAACGGTCAGGGTTTTCAGCTTCTGGTCCGGCGCATAGCTTAAATGCTCTTCTTCCAAAAACTTCTCCGCTTCGCGGCGGACCTTTTTCCAGTCAACCTTCCCAAACTTATTTACCGGCAAACGCCCCATAAACAGGTTTTCTTCTACGGACAGTTCCGATACATAGTTCAGCTCCTGGGCTATCATGGATATCCCGTACTCTCTTGCCTGGAGCGGATTTTTGATTTCGACCGGCTTTTCGTCTATGTAAATCTGCCCTTTGTCTGCCTTGTACAGACCGGTCAAAACCTTCATCAACGTGGATTTTCCTGCGCCGTTTTCCCCGCACAGTGCATGGACGGTACCCTTTCGCACTGCAAAGTCGATATTACTCAGCGCTTTCACCCCAGGGAATGATTTTTCAATTCCGCTTACTCTCAATTTGATTTCATCCATATACTTCGTCCCCTACTTCCCTGAAAACGGATTAACTTGTTAACATAGTTATATACTCTTTTTACAATTTAGTCAATCATTTATTAATCGTTTTACGCAAGTTTGTAAAATCACTCCAAATTTGGTATTATATTTTTGTATATTTTGCCCTATGATTTTCTCTTTTTTCAGCGTTTTTTGATTTTTTTATATTCTTTAAATTTTTACTTAAGAAAAGCATTTTATTTAAGTTAAAAAAATAGATATGCAAAATGCATATCCATTTTCTTCGTTTTTGATGAATTTTGATAATTTTTTGACAAGCAGCACAAAACAATTCGCCAAGTTACTGTTCACTCCCAATGTCATTTAGTTAAG
>CAJKKX010000020.1 GCA_905200565.1 uncultured Lachnospiraceae bacterium | reverse complement strand
GCAGCTCCCGGACAGCGGCGGCAAACTGGGCGGTGCCTGCGCCGCCCTTGGCATTGGCCTCCAGCACAGCATAGCCCTTTTCCCGGAAATAAGCCGTCCAGCGCCGGGTCTCGCCGGGGTCCGCCTGGTCCACCCGGTTCAGCACCACACCGAGAAGCGGACAGCCGGCTCTTTCCAACAATTGTATGGAATTTCTCACTTCTTTTCTCGAAGTCTTTCCGCTGCGGACGATCAGAATCGCCCCGTCGCACATAGAGCCGATCTTCTCCCCGTCGGACACCATCTCCAAAGGCGGCACATCGACAAAAACATAACGATACGTTCCCGTCATCTCCTCCAGAATATTCTGAAAATGCTTTCCTTCCAGAAGCACCGTCGGATTCACCACATTCTCTGTATTCGGGAGAAGGTCTCCCTGTTCCAGCTCCGTCTGCCAGACCGCCTCTTTCATCGGGGTCTTGTCTGCCAGGACATGGGAGGTTCCTCTAAGCTCTCCCCCGTCAGCCGCTTCCATCTGATACTTCTCCACCAGCACCGACTTTCTCATATCTCCATCCACCAGCACACAGTGTACGCCTGACTCTGCCACCTGCCGCCACAAGTGCATCGCCACAAAGCTTTTTCCTTCATTTTCATTTGCACTGATCAGCATGATCTTTCGAATATCTGTACCCAGAAAGTTCAGGTTTACCCGGAGTCTGTTGATCGCTTCTTCCGTGGAATAGGAAAGAGTCGGTACATTTTTCATCAAAAGCTTGCTCATATCGTCATCCCTTTCTTCTTTTCCTCTGCCTGTCCTTCGAAGCATCCCCGCTCTCCGGAATCGAGGTAAGCGGCATGGCTCCAATCAGCTTTTCCACATCCTCCGATGTTTTCACTGTATCATCCATAAGAAACAGAACCGTTAAAATTCCCACTGCCGCGACAAGCGCCAGAATGCCTCCCATCATGGCGTTCCTCGTCAGACTCGGAGAACTTTTTCCCGCCGGCTCGATCGCCTCCTCCGCAATGTTCGGAGGTGTAATGGCCATCAGCTTCGGAAGGTATGTGACCGCCTTATCCGCCAGGGAATTGGCAATATCTTTCGCTTCCTTCGGGTCTGTACTCACCGCTTTTATGACCAGAACACGGGTATCTTCAATCGAATCTACCGTAATCATCTCTCTCAGCGCGCCATATGTATAATCCAGATTCAGATCCTGAATAATCTCCATACAGATCGGACGTGTCAGCAGCAGTTCCTTATAATCTGCGGATAAGGACGTACCCAGGCGCAGGTCATCCAGATTGACCACGCTCTTTCCGGACGCCGATACCACATACAGTTTTGAAGTCGCCGTGTATTTCGGGGCAATGCAAAAATGTGTAAATCCCCCCGCCCCTGTCAGACCGATAAAAAATGCGATGATAATAAGAGGCAATTTCTTTTTTAAATAAAGAAACAGCCTCCCCAGGTCGATTTCTTCCTCCATATTCATCTGCGTATTCTCCCTGCCCTGTATCATCCGTCTATTCCTCTCTGCCTAATCTGTCTGCTCTTTCTCTTGTATATTATATAATGTTTTTATCGTGCTGACAATATCATTTTTATCCAAATAGAATTCCGTATGCAGAATGCCGTCCCCCAGATGCGCTCCCAGCCTGGTTTCACCCTCCGGAGTCAGAATTCCTCCATTCTCTGCCCCGTCCATCGCAGCCAGAAGGTCAGAGATCAGACCGCCGCTCATATCCGTGACAGAAGTTTCAGACAGCGTTTCATATAAGGAAAGAACAAATCCCGAATCTTCCCCGGCCTTTTTCTGAAGCTGTTCAAAAAACGCTTCCATGTACTGTCTCTGCCGCTCCATGCGGGAGGTATTTTCTCCATCGTCCACGCCGGTTCTGCCCCGTACAAAGGTACATGCCTGTTCATCGCTCAGAGTCACCGTCTCCCCTTTCTTCATGGAAGCGTCTACTCTGGAAAAATCACTTTCTATCGTCACTGTCACACCGCCCACCGCATGGTTCAGTGTGGCAATATCTTTCATATTGATCGAATAATAACCATCAACCGCAATCCCGCCCAGCAGCTTTTCCACCGCCTTTCGGGTATTCTCACAGCTCTCCTTTGGGGTTCCGCCGTACCAGTGCGCCGTACAGAGCTGCATGTCCGCCGTCGCCTCCCCCTGCCCATCCTGGTTCAGAAGCGTGATCTCCGTCATGGTATCCCTGTTTAACTGTAAAAACGCATAGCTTTTATCCACACGGTTTACGATGGCCAGAAGAAGAAAATCCGCCATATTCCCCCGGTATTCCTCCCGGTCGTCCACTTCATTCCCGCTCCCGTCGGTTCCGATCAACAGATAGGTTTCATAATCCCGCGAATAGCGGTAGTCTTTTCCATTCAGAGAAATATCCTGCCATAAAAGCCGTTCAAGCTCCCGTCCGGTATCCTCCCCCGCATGTTCTGCTCCCCATGCCTGCTCCCCTCTCTGCATCAAAAAACAGACAATCCCCAGAAAAAGCAGGACGCCCGCCGCTGCCAGGACTGCTTTGATCTGATTTTTCCTGTTCATCTAACCAAACACCTGCTTTCCTGTCCGGTCGAGCCGCTCAAGAATCTCTTTCCCTTCCTTCTTCTGAAGCACCTCTCTGCCCGCCTCAAGATTCGGCCTTCGCCTGCCTGTATCATGACAGTCGCTTCCGAGAACGACCGCATATCCTTTTTTCAAAAGTTTCCTGCCTGTGCGCCGCTTTTTCCAGACGAGAAAGGTCTCTGCATTCATCTGTGCATAAAGCGGAAGCTCAAACACCCGGTTCCAGACCTCCCGGTTCTTCTGATACCCGTAATAGCGCTCGATATGCGCCAGAATCAGGGTCAGTTTCCGCTTTTCAACCATTTTCTTTACCTCCTGGTACACATCCTTGTCCCACTGGGAAAAAGGCATTTCCAGAAGCAGCGCGGACGTCCCCTCGATACACAGTCCCGAAAGTCCGGGGGCTTCCGAAATCCCGGTAAAATATGCCACCTCAGCGCCACCGAGAATCTGCATCTCCTTCCCCCAGCTTTCCTGTAAAAGCGCCTCCCTCACCTGTTGCAGCTTTCCGGCCCGTCTTTTTAAAAAGCGCTCCGGAAATTCTTCCCCCGCATAAAAGTGAGAAGTCGCCAAAACCTTATGGACGCCCTGGCTGTACTCCATCCGGAGCATTTCCATCGTCTGTGCAAGGCTGCTGCTTCCATCGTCCATCTCAGGTAAAATATGGGTATGAAAATCTATCATCTGTATGAAGCCTCCTTTCCCATTTTATCTCTTCTCCCGCTCCTTTGCAACACCTTTCACCCCGTTTCAGCACGTTTTATGCAAAGCTCCTATCTGTTTCTCACGGTCAGATCGGGAAATTTTACATTGCCCCATTTCCTTGCGTTCCATCCGCCATGATACAGCCGCTCTCTTTTTTCAATCCGGAACGCGACCGCCCGCTCCAGATACGCATGACGGAGCTGTTTCTCTCCCTGCGGCTCCACGACCGCCAAATCCACAGCATACGCTCCCTCCACGAGCCCCCCGGTATCAAAGGTAAACTCCAGCGTCTGCTCTGCCGCCTCTGCGGCAAAGCACGCAGAGACTCCTGTCCCTGCCACGGTATCCTCTGCATCATGTACCGTAAACCGCAGATGAAGCCCGGAAATCCTTCGCTTTGCCCGAAAGAACATCCGCATGACAAAGAATCTCTCTTTCCCGCCCAGCACCGGATGGTCTGTCTCGATTCTTGTAATCTGTATATTCCCCGTCGCCTGCCTGCATCCTGTCGTCTCCGAAAACGTATAGACCTTCTTTACCTCCAGAATGTCCTGCATGTACAGGCGAATTCCTGCATCTACATCACCGTCATGAAGAATCTTTCCCTCATCCAGCACGATGCTCCGGCCGCACAGCTCCCGGATGGTCTGCATATTATGGCTGACATACAGAATCGTTTTCTGTCCATCCTCCGAAATCTCCTTCATTTTCCGCAGACATTTTTTCTGAAACATCATATCCCCTACCGCCAGCACCTCGTCCATCAGAAAAATATCTGCCTCCAGATAGGCTGCCACGGCAAACGCCAGCTTCACATACATTCCCGAAGAATAGCGCTTTACAGGGGTATCGATAAATGCTTCACACTCTGAAAAAGCGATGATATCCTCTATCTTTTCTTCCACCTCCCGCCGTCCCATCCCCAGAATCGCGCCGTTCAGATAGATATTCTCCCTTCCAGTCAGCTCGCCGTGGAATCCGGTCCCTACCTCCAGCATACTGGAGATTCTTCCCCGGATGCAGATTTTTCCCTCCGTAGGGGCCGTAACCCTGGACAGCAATTTCAGCATCGTGGACTTCCCTGCGCCGTTTCTTCCGATGATTCCCACGCGCTCTCCCTGATAAATCTCACAGGAAATTCCCTTCAGCGCTTCAAAATCTTTCGTCCCGCTTTCCTTCTGCCATACCTTCCGGTTCGGATCTTCCTTTCCTTTCCTTAACGCCCACCAGCTCTGGAGCTGTCCCTGGAGCGTATTTCCTCCTATTTTTCCCAACTGATATGTTTTTCTCACATCTTCCATGCGTATGACTGGCTGCCTTTCCATCCGGGAACCTCCTATATCGTATCTGTAAATGACCGCTGCGCCCTCTGGAAAAACAGCAGCCCTGCCGCCAGGATGAGCGCCGTGATCCCAACGCTGCTGGCGATCTGTATCCCTGTCGCCTCTCCGCCACCAAGCCAAATCTGCCGGAAACTCTCTGCCACCGGGGCCATCGGATTCAAAAACAAAATCCACCGCAGGCCCTGCGGTATCCGTGACGCCGGATAAACGATCGGCGTGGCATACATCCAAAGCTGCAACCCAAAGGCCACAAGTACTCCCAGGTCACGATAACGGGTCGTAAGCGCTGCAATCATACTGCCGCATCCCAGCGCCAGAAGCATCATTTCCAGAAGCAGCAAAGGAGTAAAAAGTATCATCGGAGAAAAATTCATCCCCCTCCATACTTTCCAGAGCCAAAGCAGAAAAAATATCGCAAACTGAATCAGAAACTGAATCTGCCTGGACAATACCGCTGCGATGGGGACGCACAATCTGGGAAAGTACACCTTGCCCATAAGCCTTACATTGGAAGTAAACGTCTGGGACACATCCGATACGCAGCCTGAAAAGCAGCTCCACAGAATACTTCCTGCCATATAAAACAGAAATCCCGGCGTCCCTTCTGTGGAAATCCCCGCAATTATGCCAAATACGACCGTCAGAACCGAAGAGGACAAAAGGGCGGTCAGGATATACCACACCGGCCCCAGCGCCGTCTGGGCATATCTGGTCACAAAATCCCGCCGGACAAACATTTTTATCAGTTCCCGATACCTCCAAAGCTCCAGAAAATCCTCTTTTCCCAGCTTTGTCTCCGGGACGATGACCGTTGTCCAGGCCGTATTCTCTTCTCTTTTTCCTGCATTATTCATTCTTTTTTCCTTTGATTGACGCAAACTCCCGTTTTACAGTTTCTCTTTTTACGATCAGCGCTCTTACCGGTCTGTGTATCCACAGCACAGGAAGCAGAACCGGGCATTTTCGAAGCGCCGGGTAGAGGTCGCACATGACAGAATATCCCAGAAACGTCCGCTTCCATAGATAGATGGGCTTTACCAGCCAGGAAATCCGGCATTGCTTTTCAATCGCTTCCTTTAAGTTTCTCACTCTCTGGCTCTCCGTCCCGTACACGCCCGAACCGATCACGATTTCCTCTATGTCCTTTTTCTTCCCGGTCACGCCTCTGCCAAACCAGTCCCCGGCCAGCTCTTCCATCTCTTTACGAAAGGTTTCAAGTCCCCGCTTCCGAAACTCCTCTCTCAGATACGCCTCATCCAGCTCTCCGCCTTTCCTCCGCAGAAACACAAAAATATCCAGTACCGAACGAATCCCACTTCCGGATACAAAATAGTGCTTCGCAAAATGATCAATCATATAGAGATAGTAATCATTCCAGTCCATCCGGTGAACTCCGTCTTTCTCCTGCGTCCGGCTCCAGATATCCCGGTATCTTTTTGCATTCTGGTTCCGGGAGGGCAGTACCGATTCGTGCAGCTCCACACTCATCCAGGGCTTTTTCTCATAAGAATCCACCCCTCCGCAGCTGTGGTCCCGGACGTACCCCAGTTCCTTCATGATCTCCCCTGCCTTTTCCAGATTCCTTTGATCGATCAAAATATCCACATCACACATCTGGCGGTACTCCGGCTTCGGATACAGACCTTTCATCACACAGCCTTTCAGCGGCAGAATACGGATGCCCTGCGCCGGAAGCGCAGAAAACAGCCTTTCGCCCTCCGCTTTCTGCACCGCCCCCTGAATCCCGCACAGCCGGCTTCTTTCCTTCCATTTTTTCAGGATTTCCGCATCCTCTGGCACCGCTATCTGTCTGACCGCCGCATACGCCATGCACTCTACGCTGTGCTTTTTCGCCATCCGGTAAATACGCTCCATCGAAAGCGCCTGCGGCTTCTCCTGCGGCTTTCTTCCTTCCAACGCCGCCCGGAGAAGTTCAATGACATAGAGTCCCGTCCGGAAATCCAGTGCGCTTTTCTCATTCATCTTTCTTCTCCTTTCTTTGCCCTGTGCCCATCGCTTCCCATGCCGCCGTCACCGCCTCCTGAGAGACGTCACACCGCATCCGGTACAGAGGAACCCGCTTTGCAAGCCCCCCCAGAAGCTCCAGCGTCCTTTTCATCTTTTCCCTGTCCTTCGGGCGGTAGGTCTGCCGAAAAAGCGCCGGATAACCGTCCGCTGGCGCAATCCGCTCCACATGATTTTCCGTCCCACGTTCGAGAAGGCAGACCGCCCGGAGAGGCGCTTTCCGGTTGCTGTCCAGACGGTGTTTGCCGCTCCAGGGAGTCCCGCACACAAAAACCGCTTCCCGCCTGACCTGAATCAGCGGTTTATCATCATTAATCACGACCGCCCTCTCCCCGAAGCGCTCCCTCCACAGACGCACATGCGTAGACTTTCCCGTACCGCTGGGCGCAGTAAAAAGATACGCTTCCCCATCTACCTCGACTGCCGAACCATGAAAAAGAAAGGTATGAAAGAAAAGCATCTCTTCACAGATTTTCCGATAAACCGCCAGACTTTCCAGATAACCTCCCGGAAAATCTTCCCCCATCCCGGCACGCTCCCGTTCGATCTCCTCCGGGGTCGCTTCAATTCGGACGCCCGGCGTTTCCGCCTCATACTCCCGGCACATCCGGGTCACATATGGGTCATGTGCCGAAATCGTAACCGGAACATCCGCAAAAATATAATTTTTCTCTGTCATACCGCTTCTCCTCCCGGTTTGTCGCTACCGTTCCAGAATCCCCTGCGCTTCCAGTTTCGTCAGAAAATTCTTCACATCCTGTTTCGCCACGTCACATTCCACGTCATAGCTATCCGTCAGCTCCTGAATCAGCGCTTCCTCCGTCGCCCCTTCTTCCAGCAGTTTCCACAGAAAGGCCCCCACGGAATTCAGCCGCACGATTCCTATCTGTTTTCCCTCTTCCGTGCCAAGCGGCACGGCCAGTGTCTCCCCTCCAATAGAATCTAAGACATATTCTCCTTTTATTTTCATTTTACAATTATCTCCTTTATTTTTAAATTCTCCATTCAAATTTATCCCACGAGATTTCCGCTGTTTTTTCTTTTTTACTATAGTAAAAGCTGACAGTTCTGTCAACCATCTGCATTTTACTCTCCGTTTTTATAAAAGGAGCAGCAGAGAGATTCTCTGCTGCTCCTTGAGGATTATGAAAAATTATTCCTCTTCTTCTCCGCCTTCCTCTTTGTTGATCGGGCTATTCATGATAACATCTTCGCATGTAATTGCAAAAACATCTACAAGCGGTGTTTCATAATTCTTTTTCATTGCTTTTCTCCTTCTTCCTATTCATTAACAGGCGACATCGTTACAACATCTGTATACATGGTATGAAGCGCTCCATTTTCATCCGTATACTGAATAAATCCTTTTACATATACGGTTTTCCCTGTGGAAGCTGTTCCAAGTGTCAGATTATAAGTATAGGTTCCGCTTGCGCCTACTTCTGAGCAATTATGCTGTTTCACCGCAGCGTCCGTCGTACCGACAGTCAGAGCATTTACTTTTCCTGCCTCATACGTTCTCAGGATACCTTCTGAAACAATGGTGCATCCTTCTACCGTATCCCAATAAATACCCATTCTCAGTTTATCTTTTCCTTCTGGTGTGCGTTCCCTGGTCTGAACCGGGAAAGAAAGCGTCGGTACAGCCACAGCTTCAGAATCTGCATATCTTGCTTCCAGGTTCATATCTGTCTTAACCCAGAAACTGTATGTGGCATTCGCACTGATCAGCATCTCACCGACATACCATCCGACAAAATACTTTCCAGTTTCCGGTTCATTTGCCTCAACCGTAATTAAAGTATCTTTCGCATAGCGGTTCTCGCTTATACTTGCCGGTTCATTCGTGATCTGTCCGTTCGCCACTGTTATCGTATATCCTTCCACACTGGAATAAACAGCTATATAAGTTACATTCGCATCCGCTGTAACCTCTTCTCCAGGAGCCACAACCGTTGCTCCATTATCCACAGTCCAGCCCTCAAACGTATATCCCGCATATGCAATTGATGTATCAGGAACCGTAACCTTGCTTCCTGCCGCTACGGTCTGTGTATCTACCACCTGATCTGAGAATAAAGAAGCTGTTTTAAATACTACGGTAACATTCTCCACTGTTGCGGTAAATACGGCTTCCAGTTCCATATCCGTGTAAACGGTGAACGTAAGCCCTGCCTCTTTCGAAAGAACCTTATTTCCATTTTTGTCTACCCAGTATGCAAACTCATATCCCTCATTCGCTGTGGCCGTCAGAGTCACCGTATCACCTGGCGTAACTGCTGATGTCTCAGGCGAAACGCTTCCGCCTTCCGTAGCTGTCGCACTGACATGGAATACACGTTCAAGACCTTCTATGGCAGCTTTCAGGCTGTCTATGGCATCACATCTTCCCCAGTCTTTTCCTGAAGCCATAGCAGTCCTGGCCGTAGATAATGCCGTATTGAATGTCTGCCACGACTCTGATGTGTAACCGTCTTCCTGCAATCCATCTGCGATATTAATCAGCCCCTGCAATTCTGCTTCAACCGTCTGATCCTTTTTGGAGTTCGACCTGGTATCCATATCCGTTACATTTTCATATGTTCTGTTCGACACCTCAATATACTTCAAATGTATGCCAGATGTCGGTGCATCTACGATTCCTACGTTAGTATTAACATCATTGTATGTTCCATTCGTTGCCTTTTTTCCAATCAGAATTTCCTCTACGGACCATTCATGCGACGTCAGGAATTTCTGGAATGGATTCCATCCATTTGCTACCCAGGAACCAGTGTTAAAACCCCGGTTCAAAGCATTGGCTGTATCGCCATCCTTCATAATATAAAGTATCTGATTCTTACTGCTGATACCCAGAGTGAATTTATGCCAGTTTGTATCTGCTATTCTCCAGCTCCCTTTTGAAAAATATAATCCCTCGGCAACGCCATCACCCGTAAAACAAATTGCTCCATACGCATTATTCGTCGCATTATCCCTTAGTCTGTACCATGCCGTAATATAATGTCCCTGCCCGTCACTCAGTGTTAACAGCGGAATGGGATTAGTTGCCGTAGTCGGAAGCTCATCATATTTGATTGCGACATCTATGGATAACGCATCGGTATTTGCATAAAATGCCCTATCATCGTCTGTCATCTCAATCTCGGCGCCCATTGCAGGCGCATCGTATCTTACACTCATCACTGCCGCATTTACTGCATTTTCGAGTTCCGTAAGCTTCTCTTCTATATCACTGTCACTGGCTACGGCTGCTTCTAGATTCTCTTTTGCCGCAGTCACCGCCGTTACGCTTTCTGCCGTATACGGTCTTGTTTCTAACAGCGCCGCCACATCCGCAAGATACTGTGCTGCATACTCTTTGGCCGTCACTGGCACAATAAGTGGAAGAAAGCCTTGTACCCAGGCGTTTCTTTTTCTTGCCCCGATCCGGATATAGTCGCCTGCCTCTACCCTGGCGATACGGCTGACAAAGTTCTCTCCTCTTCCTACTTCCTGTGTAAGAAGTGTTTTTCCATCTGCCTGCAACATATTGCTTGCCGTATGCGTGACAACCAAATCCATCTTTTCACTAGCATGTCCGGCGCTGATGTTACTTTCCAGAGTCGCATAATAGTATCCGGCTTCCATTGCTTTCCACGCGTATCCTACCGCCTGCTGTGAAGAATTATCATTGCTGAATGTCGACGTCAGCTCATCCCTGCTGATTTTCGCATAATAATAATCACTACTAGTACCATCTCCATTCTGAAGCCACCTGTTATTCGCATCACTCGTATCATAATAAGCGCTTGATGGAATATCACTCCACAGACCGTCTACTTTAATCTGATAGTGCCAGATATCCTCCGACGTCTGCGTTCCAAGCTTTCCTGCGGCTCTCTCCGCATCCCAATACTCAGACTGTTTATAATAAGTCATCTTTTGAAACTTCGCATATAACACAGTGTCCGCAGAAACATTCTCCAACGTATAGGTACTCTCTACGCTCACCGGTTCCCCAGATGCGTCCTCTGTAGAATACCATCCCTGAAACGCATATAAACTTTCGGAATTTACAGCAGTATAAGTGACGCTTCCGCCTGCTTCCACACTCTTTGCAGATACAGAAACTGTTCCCATTGATCTGTCGCTTCCCGCCGCATAATCTGCACTTACCTTATACATGTCTCTGGCTGAATAAAGATAAGTAACTGTCATCGTTTTATGGTCTTCACTGATTTCTGCTGTTACTGGAACTGTATAATCCCCAAACTGCATTTCCGTTGGTTTATAGTTTTTCACAAACAAATATCCATCGGCTGCTGTCAGCGTCGCCACTATTGTAGCTTCCCCTTCACCTAAAACATCGTTCTCACCAAGATTTTGACCATTCTGGCTCCATACGCTACCTGTTATTGTATATCCCTCATCATCTGATGCTCCGGTCACACTTCCCGGTACTTCTCCAACTGTCGGAAAATTTACACTCAGCTTCGGAGTCTTGACAGGGTCTGCATTATATCTAAATGCCTTTATTCTCTGCGCAGTAACACATTTACCGTCCCCGCCTCCCTGCATGGAGCGAGCTTCCAAACGAAAATGCGTTGCAGCGACTGGTTCTTCCAAAGTAATTGCCTGTTCTACATTTGCAACCGGACTCGCCAATGTTCCTTCTGCCACCACTTCGAAATCTTCATCTGTCGGCGTTCGATCCGGTGTATTCGCCGCATACAATTTATAGCTTGCGATCCAGTTATTTGTGTTATTCCTTCCCATATAAGTAACGCCTTGGAATACGACAGAATTTCCAAAGCCAGAGCCAATCCAGGGAAATTTACTTACAAAGACATCGTTTTTAGCGGTAATTGTCTCACCTTCCGTTAACTGTCCCCAATCATCATATCTTGAATGCCACCAGTGCGCAGTATCATCAAACGCCCACGTCGCACCTCCATCATTTGTCCATTGCACAGGTATCTGCTGCGTATTGGCCGCTGCATTCGCAATCAGTGTCGCATCATCCACCTGGACAGTATCCACTGTGATGGAAGCACCAACATCTTCCGCCGCATCCACAACACTTTCTGTATCCGCAGCGTCTGGCTCATCTATTTCTTCTTCAACCGCCAATTCTGCTGCCGCATCCGGCTCTGCTGCGTCGTCAACGATCTCCAGTTCTCCGTTTCCGGCCGCATATGCGCTTAATCCCGTCCCCGGAACGCTTGCCAGAATCATAGCCGCCGACAACACGCTCGCTAAAACTCTTTTAAACTTCATACTCTCTTCTCCTTTTCTTTGCATTGTTTTTCTTAATCTGATACTCCTCGTTCTGCCGTCCCTCTCTGCTGCCCTTTCTCACGTCCAATTCCACACAGGCGGCTCTCTTTTTTCCTTCTTCCCTCCCGCTTCTTATAAAATTTTCACTTACGGAAAATGCTGATTACCCCACTTTCCTATAATTATTTAGATTATAGCATCCATATTTTTCTTTTTCAACAAAAATAATTTCCATTTTTTTATCCGGATTGGATGTTGCCGGGAAAAATTGACAAGTACCCGCCGATATGCTATGTTGAATCAAAAAGCACAGGCAGCCCATCGCTTTCTCTGTGCTGCCGCGGTGATGAAATGAAAAAAGAATTTTATAATTTGAGTGAATGCGAACCCTTCATACGGGCGGTTCTGGAAAAAGGCAGCGCTTTTCCCTTCTATCCACAGGGAACAAGCATGGAGCCTGCCATCTGCGCAGGCCGGGACATGGTCGTACTCTCTCCGCTCCCCCGACAGTTAAAAAAATATCAGATCGTTCTCTATAAGCGTGACAACGGCGCTTTTGTTCTGCACCGCATCATCCATATAAACGATTCTTCCTTCACCATGCGGGGCGATCATCAGTTTCTCTCAGAACCCGGTATCCGCAGGGAGCAGATGATAGGTATCGTCACGGAACTTGTACGGGACGGCCGTACCATCCATATAAACGATACCGCTCACCGTATCCTCGCTGTTCTTTGGGTACGGACTTGTTTTATACGGAGAACAGGGAGGAGGTTTCTTACCTCAATCCGCTCTGCCCTTCACAAGCTCCTATGATTTTCGGATATCGCCTTCCAAATTCCTGATTGTGCTGGGGAAAATCAAGCAAAAGTATATTGAAAAAGGGGTCTGCATATGCTATAATGCCAATAGGCAAAAAGAAATAAAAAGTCCATGTTGACAAAGAAACGAATCCCCGAACCGTGTTGTGGCACAGTCCGGGGAT
>CAJKKX010000019.1 GCA_905200565.1 uncultured Lachnospiraceae bacterium | reverse complement strand
CAGAATTTACACAGATCAATGCGACAGTTGCCGGAAAGAAGGATATGGAAGAGGTAGTGAAGGCGGCAAAGGACTGCCTGGGGATGTACGGAAAACGCACGATCCTCTTTGTGGATGAGATTCACCGTTTCAACAAGGGGCAGCAGGATTATCTGCTCCCCTTTGTGGAGGACGGGACGCTCATTCTGATCGGGGCTACGACAGAAAATCCCTACTTTGAGGTGAACGGGGCTTTGCTTTCCCGGTCTGTCATCTTTGAGCTGAAACCTCTGGAGAAACAGGACGTCCGCACGCTGATCGAACGTGCCGTTTATGATAAAGAGCGGGGCATGGGCGCTTACGATGCGGTGATTGACGAGGAAGCGGAGGAATTTCTGGCAGATATGGCAGGAGGGGATGCGAGGGCGGCGCTAAATGCGATTGAGCTGGGAGTCCTGACGACGGGACGGAGTGCGGATGGAAAGATTCATCTGACGCTTAAGGCAGTTTCGGAATGTATTCAGAAACGTGTGGTGCGCTACGATAAAACAGGGGATAACCATTATGATACGATTTCCGCTTTTATTAAAAGTATGCGTGGCTCCGATCCGGACGCCGCCGTATACTATCTGGCCCGGATGCTGTATGCGGGAGAGAGCGTGACGTTTATCGCCAGACGAATTATGATCTGCGCTTCTGAGGATGTGGGAAATGCCGACCCGCAGGCATTGCAGGTAGCGGTGGCGGCGGCACAGGCAGCGGAGCGTGTCGGGATGCCGGAGGCGCAGTTGATTCTGGCGCAGGCGGCGGTTTATGTAGCGTCGGCGCCAAAAAGCAATTCCTGTACGAACGCCATCTTTGCGGCGATGGAGTCTGTGAAGCGGCAGAAGGCAACCGTTCCGGTACATCTGAAGGATTCTCATTACCGGGGAGCCGAAAAGCTGGGGCATGGGCTGGGATATGAGTATGCCCATGACTTTCCGAAGCATTTCTCAAAGCAGAGGTATCTTCCGGAGGAGCTGGGGGATGTGAAATTCTATGAACCTGGTGAAAATGGATATGAAAAGGAGATCGCCGCATATCTGAAATGGGTGCGGGAATAAGAGGAGGGGGCTGATGTATCAGCCCCCTGCGCTTTAGTCTCTGTCAAGCAGTTCCTTGTAAAATTCTGTATAATCCTTGCGTCCGTTTTTCATAAACTGGATAGCGGAGCGGGGGTGCTGGTCGAGGATTCCGGTCAGCATATACGGGAAATCATAGCCCCAGATCACGCCTTCCTCTTTCAGCCTGGTCATGTGCTTTTCGATAAACTGAATGACCGGATAAAGGTTGTATTTCGGATTTTTCAGGAAACCGAGCAGAAGCTCCATCATACAGTTTCCGCAGCCGCGGCCCATGCCGTTATAGGTAGCGTCCAGGAAGTTTACGCCGTCTCCGGTAACTTCGATGGTGTTGGCGAAAGCGAGCTGCTGGTTATTGTGCGTGTGGACGCCGACCTCTTTTCCGTACTGTCCGCAGACGTCCAAAAATGACTTGGCGGTGCGGGCGATCTGTTCCGGGTAGAAGGAGCCGTAGCTGTCCACGATATAGATGACGTCAACGCTGCTCTGGCCGAGAAGGTGCAGAGCTACTTCCAGATCCTGTTCGCGGGCATTGGAGAGCGCCATGATATTGCAGGTGGTCTCGTATCCCTTCGCATGGGCGTCCTCAATCATGTCAATGGCGGCAGGAATCGTATTGATGTAAGTAGCGACGCGGATCAGGTCGATGGGGCTGTTGGCGCGGTCTGTAATATCCTTCTTGTAATCGCAGCGTCCCACGTCTGCCATAACCGCAATTTTCAGGTCGGTATTGTTGTCGCCTACGACGGAACGGATGTCCTCGTCCTTGCAGAATTTCCATTTTCCGAATTTGGATTCGTCGAACATTTCACGGGATGCTTTATAGCCAAACTCCATATAGTCCACGCCGGCTCTTAAATTCGCCAGATACAGGTCCTGGACAAATTTTTCAGAAAAATAAAAGTCGTTTACAAGTCCCCCGTCCCGAAGGGTGGCGTCTACGACTTTGATTTCAGGGCGAAAATTCATCAGTTTTGATATTTCTTTCATAATACCGTGTCTCCTTTACAAAAACATTACTTTAACGCTTTAAACTTTAAAAGTTTAAACAAAAGATGTAAGTGATTATACCGTAAGAAGAAAGATTTGTCAAATCTTTTGTGGATAAAGTTTGGAGCAGAAACAAAGGAGGCAAAGGTTGACCCTGTGAGACAGAAATGATAGAATAAAACGACATTCAGGAATCAGGGGTGAGAATATGCAGAAGAAAAAGATTGTTTTTTTTGATATTGACGGCACGATATGGAATCAGAGGAATGAAATTCCTCCAAGTACGGTTCGGGCGATCCATACTTTAAAGGAGAACGGGAATCTGGCTTTTTTATGCAGCGGGCGCAGCAGAGGGTATATTCGAAACCCGAAATTGCTGGAGATTGGTTTTGACGGTATTGTATCCGGCTGCGGAACCATGATCGAATATGGGGAGGAAACCGTTTTTTATCACAGAATCGACAATAAGCTGGTAGAAGATACGATCCATACGGTGCGCCGTTTCGGATTTCGTCCGATTCTGGAAGGCAGGGAATACCTTTATATGGATAATGAAGAATTCGGAGACGATTATTTTGGAAAGAAACTGAGAGCAGATGCGGCGGAAAGGCTGCGGACGATTTCGGGGGAATGGGGAAAATGGGAGGTTTCGAAGCTTTCCTGTGCCACAGACCATGCGGATAGGGAAGGATGCTTTGAAGCCATGAAAGAGCATTATGATTTTATGATTCACAATCCGGAGGTAGTGGAATTTGTGCCGAAAGGGTATGATAAGGGCACCGGGATGAAGAAGGTCTGCGAGCTGCTGGGAACGGAGCTTTCGGATACTATTGCTTTTGGGGACAGCGTAAACGACCTGGGGATGATCCGCACGGCGGGGATTGGGGTCGCAATGGGAAATGGTTCTGCTGTGATTAAAGAGGCAGCCGATTATGTGACAACTTCTTTGACGGAGGATGGCATCTGGAATGGATGCAGGCGCCTGGGATTAATTTAGAGGATGGAAGGTGTAACGATGGAAACAAAGGTAAAAATCTGCGGACTAACGAAACCGGAGGAGGCACGGATGCTGAACAGGTACGGTGCGGATTATGCAGGGTTTGTCATGTTTTATGAAAAGAGCAGAAGGAATAACAGCGTACAGAACGCATGGCAGGTGCTCAGGTATCTGGACCGGAAGATACAAAGGGTCGCTGTGGTAGTTTCCCCGACACTGGAGCAGATACGTCTGATCGAGCAGATGGATTTTAACGCCGTTCAGATACATGGGGAACTTTCAGAAGAACTTCTGGGGAAAATCATGATCCCGGTCTGGCGGGCATATAATGTGACAGATCCTGTTATTTTACAGGAGGAAAGCGAGAAGATCACGGCCTGTGTGCTGGATGGAAGCACACCTGGCTCCGGCAAAGCGTTTGACTGGGAAAAAATGAGGTATTTTGGGCAAGGCGGACGGATGCTGGTGCTGGCAGGGGGACTGAATGAGGGGAACGTCAGGGAAGCTATCGACATCTTCCATCCGGACGTCGTAGACGTCAGCACAGGGGTAGAAGGGGAAAACGGCAAGGAAAGCGGAAAGGTGAGAGCTTTTATCGAAAAAGTAAAGAGTATGTGCTGATTTATAAAAAATGTATAAAAAATATAAAAAAATGAGTTGACCTTAGGCGAAATTATTGGTACAATAAGAAAGAATTAAGGATACGGATTGTGACTGGTCAGGCAGAGTAGCCCATTACCGCTATCCTTTTTCGCTTTTATATGGGAGGCGAAGCAAATGTTTAAATCATTGAAAGGAATGTTTGGAGGTAAGAGCGAGACCGGCTACACACTGGTATCTCCGGCAAAGGGAAAAGCAGTTCCGCTGTCTGAAGTGAACGATGCTACGTTTGCAGACGGATTGCTTGGAAACGGCGCGGCCGTGATTCCGGCGGAGGGTAAGATTTACGCTCCTGCGGACGGGACAGTCGCCCTGGTGTTTGACACGAAACATGCAATCAGCCTGACGACCGAATATGGCGCCGAGATCCTGGTTCATGTGGGACTGGACACGGTAGAGCTGAAGGGGAAATTTTACGAGACGCATGTAAACACAGGAGATAAGGTAAAGGCAGGCGACCTGATGCTCAGCTTCGATATAGAGGAGATTAAGGCGGCAGGCTATGATGTAGTGACGCCGGTGCTTGTATGCAACAGTGATGATTATGAAGCGGTAGAGGCGGTTTCAGGAAAAGAGGTAGTTCCCGGCGATACGCTGATTAAAATCACAAAATAACACTTTGAGCAGTATTTTATGGTCTGCGTGGTTCAGATATTAAAATAGAAAAAAGGGATAAAGTAAGGAAAGGAGAAATTTCTATGAAGTATTTACAGAAACTTGGTAAGGCGTTGATGCTTCCAGTAGCAACCCTTCCGATTTGTGGTATTCTGATGGGTATCGGATACCTGCTCTGTCCGTCCACTATGCAGGGTGGAGATGTTGTTGGTATTGCGAACATCATCGGTTTCCTGCTTGTAAAAGCTGGCGGCGCGTTAATTGATAACATGGCAATCCTGTTTGTAGTAGGTGTTGGTATTGGTATGTCAGATGACAATGACGGCGTTGGCGCTCTGGCAGCTCTGGTTTCCTGGCTGATGATCCAGAACCTTCTGGCTCCTGGAACAGTTGGAACCTTCATGACTCTGGAAGAAGGAACAGAGAAGTTTATTGCTTTCCAGAAAGTTGCTGGTAACCAGTTCATCGGTATCCTTTGCGGTATCATCGGCGCTACATGCTACAACAAATTCAAATCCACGAGGCTTCCTGACTGGCTGGCATTCTTCAGCGGAAAACGCTGCGTGGCAATCGTTGCCGCAGTTGTTTCTATCGTAGCTTCTGTTATCCTGCTGTTTGTATGGCCGCTGATCTTCGGCTTACTGGTAGCAATCGGTAACGGTATCGTTGGTATGGGAACTGTTGGTGCAGGTATCTACGCATTCCTGAACCGTCTGTTAATCCCGATCGGTATGCACCACGCACTGAACAACATCTTCTGGTTCCCGACCATCGGTCTTGGCGATCTGACTCACTTCTGGGCTGGAGAGACAAGCGCAGATGTTACATGGTCGCTTGGTATGTACATGTCCGGTTTCTTCCCATGTATGATGTTTGGTATCCCAGGTGCAGCGCTGGCTATGGTTCAGTGTGCAAAGGATAACAAGAAGAAAGTTGCGATCGGTCTGGTAGCTTCCGCTGCTGTCTGCGCATTCGTATGTGGTGTTACAGAGCCGTTCGAGTTCGGATTCATGTTCCTGGCTCCTGTTCTGTACTTAATTTACTCTCTGTTATACGGAATCTTTACTATCATCACGGTAGCTCTTGGATTCCGTGCAGGATTCAGCTTCTCCGCTGGCGCTACCGACCTGCTGTTCTCAGCATCTCTTCCGGCAGCAGCTAAGACATGGCTGATTATCCCTCTGGGTATCGCAGCATTCGTAGTATTCTACTTAGTATTCCGTTTCGCTATCATCAAATTCGACCTGAAGACCCCAGGTAGAGAAGATGACGAAGAGGACGAGATGAAAGCTGTTCTGAAAAACGATAACTTTACTGACGTAGCACGCATCATCCTTGAGGGTGTTGGCGGTAAAGAGAACCTCACTTCTATCGATAACTGTGTAACAAGACTTCGTCTTGAAATCAAGGATTACACAAAGGTAAACGAGAAGAAGATCAAATCCGCAGGCGTCAGAGGCGTTATCAGACCGAGCAAGACAGCCGTTCAGGTTGTAATCGGTACACAGGTACAGTTCGTAGCTGACGAATTTAAGAAATTAGCTAAATAATTGAAAATACAACATCCCTTTTTCTAAAAAAGACCGCTGAAAAGGCGGTCTTTTTTAGTGTGGAAATTTCTCCTTCCATAAAATCTGCCAGAGGATTCACCATCCATACATGTTTCACATATAGTATAACAGTTCAGAAACATTTGTCTGCCGGAAAGGAAGAAGGCAGGAAAAGACTGTCCGCAGGAGGTGTTTGGAAAATATGAACCAGAAAATTTGTGATTTTGCCGTGATTGGCGGAGACATGCGGCAGGTATATATGGCACGGGAACTGGAAAAAAAGGGATACAGCGTCTGCGGTTCCCTTCTTTGTGTTTCCGGGGAGGAAGGGGAGCGGCGAACAGTGCAGGAAGCTGTGCGCAGCGCCGGAACCGTTATCGCGCCGGTTCCCTTGTCGTCTGACAGGATTTATCTGAACCAGAAAAGCGGAAATCCTCCGTTTCCGCTTATGGAATTGCTGGATGCTCTGAAAGAAGGCCAGCGTTTTTTTGCGGGGTGTATCCCTGCGGCTTTTTCACAGGCTGCCGGAGAAAAAGGCGTCGAGGTCATTGATTTTATGGAGCAGGAGGAAATTACCTTTTTTAATACCATTGCTACGGCGGAGGGAGCCGTGGCGGAAGCAATCAGCAAAAGTCCTGGAAATCTTCATGGAAGCAGGTGCTTGGTTCTGGGATATGGGAAATGCGCACAGACGCTGGCAGCTCTTTTAAAAGGGATGAACGCCCATGTGCAGGTGTGCGTAAGGAATCCTGCGCAGCTTGCGAAGGCGGCGGTCTTTACGGAAGGGGCGATGGATTTTTCCGGGCTTGCAAAGGCTTTGCCGGAATTTGATTTTATCTTTAATACAATCCCGGCCGTGGTTCTGGAAAGAAAGCTGCTGGCGTGTGTAAAACCGGAAGCCTGTATTCTGGATGTAGCGTCCGCGCCGGGGGGCGTGGACTTTGAGGCGGCTGAGGAAATGGGAATCCCGGCATGGCTGCTTCCGGGGCTTCCGGGGAAGTATGCGCCTGCGTCCTCGGCTGAGGAGCTTGTTCGTTTTGTCCTTCGTACGAAGGGGAAAACAGATGCGATTATTTTGTGAGGAGGATTTGTTTTATGTCACTGAGAGGAAAGAAAATCGGTGTTGCACTTACAGGGTCTTTCTGCACCTATCGAAAAACATTTGAAGACCTGCGTAAACTGATGGAAGAAGGGGCGGAGGTACAGACGATTTTTTCGGATGCGTCCCAGACCATAGACAGCCGCTTTGGGCGTGCCTGTGATTTTATGGCGGAAGCGGAGCATATTACCGGAAAGCCGCCCATACGGACGATCGCGCAGGCGGAACCCATCGGGCCAGGGGGGCTGCTGGATGTTCTGGTGATTCTGCCGTGTACGGGGAATACCATCGCCAAACTTGCGAATGGGATTACAGATTCTCCGGTTCTGATGGCGGCCAAGGCTCATCTTCGCAATGAAAAGCCTCTGGTGCTTTCGATCTCTACCAATGACGCCCTGGGGATGAATATGAAAAATATCGGTCTGCTGCTTAATACCAAGCACATTTATTTCGTTCCTTTTGGGCAGGATAATCCTGTAAAGAAGCCGAACTCCATGATTGCGCATACGGAATTTCTCGTTCCTGTCATCGAGGCGGCCTTAGAGGGCCGGCAGTATCAGCCGGTCATCAGCTAAAACGGCGATTAATGATCGAACGTAGTAGAAAGGAGAACCTGCATGTGTGGAATTGCCGGATTTTGTAACCCTTCCATCTCTTTAGAAGAAGAGAGAGGCAGATGGACGCCTGTTCTGGAACAGATGAACCGTGTGCAGAAGCACCGGGGGCCGGACGACGAGGGGATTTATTTGAAACAGGGGTGCGGCCTCGCCCATGTGCGTCTGAAAATCATTGATCTGGTGACGGGGCAGCAGCCTATGACCTGCCGGATGGACGGGGGGGAATGTACGATTGTCTATAACGGGGAAATTTATAATATGCCGGAACTGAAAACAGAGCTTTTGGCGGAAGGCGTGGAGTTTGAGACAGAGAGTGATACGGAAGTAATCCTGCGGGGATATTTGCGCTACGGGGCCGGTTATGTCAAGAGACTGAACGGAATCTTTGCCTTTGCCATCTGGGATTCCCGCACGGAAGAGCTGTTTTTGTTCCGTGACCGTCTGGGAGTAAAGCCTCTGTTTTATACGATGGCGGACGATACGCTTGTTTTTTCCTCTGAAATCAAAGGGCTGTTTGCCTATCCGGGAGTAAAGCCTGTTCTTGACCGGGAAGGGTTGTGTGAGATTTTCGCCCTCGGCCCTGCGAAAACTTATGGAAAAGGGGTATTCCGGGGCATACTTGAGGTTCTGCCCGGCGAGCACCTGTGCTGGAGCAGGCAGGGAATGAGCCGGGTCACTTACTGGAAGCTGGAAAGCGCCCCGCATACGGATACGTTTGAAGAAACAGTGGCGCATACGTCCTGGCTGATCGAGGATGCTGTGAAAAAGCAGATGCTCTCAGATATTCCGATCAGCACGTTTCTTTCCGGCGGCATAGACAGCAGTCTGGTAACAGCCATCTGCGCAAAAGAACTGCACCGTCAGGGGAAAGAGTTAAATACGTTTTCCTTTGATTTCAAAGATAACAGCAGATATTTCAAATCCAATGCGTTCCAGCCGGGAGAGGACCGCCCCTGGGTGGAAAAAATGGTAGAGCACTGCAAGACGAACCATCGCTTTCTGGAATGTGACAATATGCAGCAGTATGAATATCTGTTCCGGGCCGTGGACGCCCGTGACCTGCCGTGTATGGCGGACGTGGAATCCTCCATGCTTTATTTCTGCTCGCGGGTGAAAGAGTACAATACGGTCACGCTGACCGGGGAATGTGCCGATGAAATCTTTGGGGGCTATCCGTGGTTCCACAGTAAGGCGGCTTTTGAAGGAAATAATTTCCCGTGGACGCCGGGCATGGAGCCGAGAAAGGCGCTTTTGAGTGAGGAACTGCTGCGGGAACTGCCGCTGGAGGAATATTCGCGGGCGGCATGCCGCCGCACGGAACAGGAGACGCCGCTTCTTTCGGGAGAGACGGCGGAGGAAAAGCGCCGCCGTGAGATTTCTTATTTGAATCTGCGGTGGTTCATGACGACCCTGCTCGACCGTATGGACCGGACCAGTATGAGTTCCGGGCTGGAAGCGAGGGTTCCTTTTGCGGATCACCGGATTGTAGAATATCTCTGGAATGTTCCGTGGGAGATGAAGAGCCGGGGAAATATTACAAAAGCTCTGCTGCGCCATGCCGGGGCCGGGTGGCTGCCGGAAGAAGTTCTCTGGAGGAGAAAGAGCCCCTATCCAAAGACTTACGACCCGGCGTATGAAAAGCTTCTTGGAACAAAGCTAAAAGAGGTGATTTCCGATCCGCAGGCCCCCGTGCGGCAGCTTCTGGATACGCGTAAGGTGCAGGCGTTTCTGGATAGCCCGTCCGACTATGGAAAACCGTGGTACGGACAGTTGATGGCGGGGCCGCAGATGCTGGCTTATATGCTGCAAATCAATTACTGGCTGGAAAAATACCGGATACAAATCATATAATCTTAACTTCCGGTAGAAGTTGACACTCAAGCGAAAATAAATGCTCAAAACGGGCAGAAAATCAGCGAGTTTTCTTGATTTTCTGCTCTTTTCTTGTCGTAATTATTGAGTAGGTATACATACTTAATGATTGAGTGAGAAGCCTGTAACAGCAAACCAGAAAACGATACTCAAAGCATTTGGTATTGATGCGAAAATTGAACAGCAGAAAGAGGCATTGGAAAAAGCCGGGACCAGATAGGAAGAGCAGAAAAGGATGCTCTTGCAGAGCTGGTAAAAATGCGTAATGAACTGCGTAAGGAAGAATTAATATTTGTTGGGGTGTCAGGGAATGTGGGAGTTGTTAGGGTTGAACAAAGTCAAAAGGCGTGATTTTGCAGAAAAAGTGCAAAATAAGAATAAAGAAATTGACTGTTGAAAATAGTAAGCATATAATTATAGTGTGATTTTGCAAGAATTTAGCAGAATGGAGGTTGCTATATGCTTCTTGAATTTAAAACGAAGAATTATAAATCATTTGTAGAAGAATCTAGTTTCTCTATGGTGGCAGCACCGAAGCAGACAGGATTAGATTATAGTTTGATGAAAACGAAGGTAAAAGGAAAAGAAATACGTGGTTTAAGTTCCTCTGTAATTTATGGACCGAATGCCGCAGGAAAAACAAATATTATAGGTGCAATGGACGTTCTGCGTGCGATTGTGCTTAGGGGAAATATTAGAAACTCTGAAGAAAAATCTTCACCAAATCCAGCAGCGACAGCATTGGAGCTGATTCCGAATAATAATGAAGCGGAAGGAAAACCTGTTTCTTTTTCTGTTGAATTTTATGAGGAGGCAGAAGGCGATAAGTTTCGGATTTTATATGAATTAGAGATTGATTTGGGAGTATTTCTTGATGAAGAATATCCAAGAAAAATCATTTCTGAAAATCTTTTTGTGAATGGAGAGCCGATTTTTCAGCGTGCCGATAATTTGTATCTTGGAAATATGAAAGTAATTAGGGGGTATCTGTCTGATATTACAGAGCAAAACGTAGAAAGTGTAAGCGAGATTGCTAAGAATAGTTTAAGTCAAGATGAGTTGTTTTTAACAAATGGATTTAAACTTGTTTTCTCACAGAAATTTGCAAAATTGATTGTAGATTGGTTTACAAATAAGTTCATGGTGATTTATCGTGCTGATTCTATGCAGTTAATTAAAAGATTTGCTGATCCTAAGAAAAAGGCAGTTTATGTGGAAAAGACAACGGATAAAGCCGCAAAATTATTTGGAATCAACTCAAATGCAGTAGGTTATGTTGTAAGTGAAGACGAGCCGGACGCAAAGTTGTATTCTGTTTTTCGAAATATGAAAAACAAAAAGAATGCGGCTATTGCGGCAGAAATTTTTGAATCCTATGGAACAATCCGATTTATCAACATGTTTCCGTTGGTTATAAAAGCAATCCAGATAGGCGGAACACTGGTAGTGGATGAGTTTGATGCGTCTATCCATCCAATGGCATTGATGAGTATTATCAATGTTTTTCATAATGATGACATTAATATTCATCACGCACAGTTGATTTTCAACACACATAATCCCATTTTTTTGAACTCTAATCTGTTCAGAAGAGATGAGATTAAATTCGTAGAGCGTGATGATGATAGTCACCAGAGTATCTTGTATGCGTTGTCTGATTTTGGAACAACGGGAGATAAAGGCGTCCGCAAACATGAAGATTATATGGGAAAATATTTTATCAGCCAGTATGGTGCGATTAAGGACATTGATTTTACACCAATCTTTGAGGAGATTTTGGATAGTGAAAGAGAGGTGTAATTATGGCAAAGAGAAAACCGACCAATAAATACTATTTTAGTGTAGAGGGTGAAACGGAGCAGTGGTACTTGAAGTGGCTGCAAGATCTGATTAACAATACAGAAGAATCTGTTTGTAAAGTTTCGATTGATTGTCCGGTGAAAAAGAATCCATTAAAACACGCAAAATCTTTGACCGTTACAAGAAGGATTGAGGTATATCATTTCTTTGATTATGAAAGTGACGAGCCTATCCATGTTCAGGGATTTCAAGACGCTATGGATAATATGAAGAAAGCAGAGCAATTAGGCAAGCAGATTAAGTATAAATCAGGATATAGTAATTTTACTTTTGATCTATGGATTATACTGCACATGATAGATTGTAATACTTCATACGCTCATAGAAAACAGTATATTACACCAATCAATAAAGCCTTTGGTGAGAAATTTGAAAATATGGATGAGTATAAACATGAGGACAATTTCAAACGCTGCTTGAGCAAAATGAATCTTTCTAATGTAATTGACGCTATAGGACGTGCGAGATACATCATGCAGAGGAATCAGGAGAATGGTTATACATTACTTCAGTATAAAGGGTATAGATACTATAAAGAAAACCCATCTCTTTCTGCGTGGGAGGCAATAGAGAAGATTTTGAGTGACTGTAAATTATTATAAAGTGCAAATGAAAGGGTTAAAATGAAGAGAGAAGGAGATGTCAACTGCTTTGCAAGGAAGGTTGACATCTCTTTTTTTGCCTGTTATAATATGGAAGGTCAACCAAATAAAAAAGAGAGTTGACGATTTACGGTGAGAAAAAGAGAAGGAGAGAAATTGGTATGGAACAGAAGAAAAGAATATCGACGAAGTCAATGATTATGGTGGGGATGTTTACTGCGGTTCTGGCAGTCTTATCGCAGATTGCTATCCCGATGCCGTCCGGCGTTCCCGTGACCTTGCAGACCTTTGCAGTGGCGCTTACGGGGACAGTGCTGGGCTGGAAGCTGGGAGCGGCGGCAGCGCTTATCTATCTGCTGCTGGGAGCCGTGGGCGTTCCGGTATTTTCGCAAATGAGCGGGGGGCTTGGAATTCTGCTTGGAAAGACAGGAGGCTTTATCTTTGGCTTTATTTTTATGGCGCTTTTATGCGGACTGGGAGCGGCGCAGAAGAAGAAAGCGCTGACAGGAGTTTTCGGGGCTGCGGGGCTGCTCGTCTGTCACATTCTTGGTGTTCTGCAATTCATGTTTTTGACACAGATGCCTTTCTGGGAGTCTGCGCTTCTCGTTTCTGTTCCATATCTTTTAAAAGACGCCATTTCCGTCATTCTGGCGTTTGTTCTGGGCGAGATTTTGAGGAGAGCCTTAAATGCGGCAAATGTCCTGACTTATGAAAAGAGCGCTTAGGGTGCATCACCTGCTGTGTATTCCTCTGTTCCGGGGCAGCGGATACAGTGACGCGTTCAGCAGGAATATGGAGGAACAGATCAAATGGCTCATGGCACATGCCGATGAGGAAATCTTACTGGTATGCGGGCCGGACGGGATTTGTCAAAAATGTCCGAATTTGAAAGAGGAAACCTTCTGCCGGGAAGCGGATGATAAGGTTACGGAGAAGGACCGGAGGTTATGTGAAGCGCTTCATCTGGAAGAAGGTGGATATACGTTTCACACCTTGATGGCGGCAGCCGCTGAGAGAGTTACGGAACAGATTTTTACGGAGTCCTGCAAAAACTGTGAATGGAGGAAGCAGGGGCTGTGTTCCTGGCAGGCGTACCGGGAGAGCTTGAAAAACTTTGTATAAAATCACGAAGTTTTACCTTATGTATAGCGAAAAAAACAAAGAAATGCCCATTTTCTGCGCGCACGGAAATGGACATTTCTTTGTTTTTGTGCTATGATAAATCCATATGGAAAATATTATGATTCAATTGTGCGAAAGCAGTCCCTGCCAGAGGACATGCAGGCTTTGTTTTTGCTTTTTGCAGCAGAGAATCATAATCCACAAATAAAAGGAGGAATAACAAAATGGCTAGAAAAATGAAAACCATGGATGGTAATCATGCTGCGGCACATGCGTCCTATGCGTTTACGGATGTAGCGGCTATTTACCCGATTACCCCGTCATCCGTT
>CAJKKX010000018.1 GCA_905200565.1 uncultured Lachnospiraceae bacterium | reverse complement strand
TTTTAATTTGATGCGACTGCGTCGCCACTGGTAATAAGAAAATGCCGCTTAACAGAAAATAACCCTTCCATCTGCCGCTTTAATATCTGCTCCGGCATACACGTTATAAACAGCGCCTTTCAATCTCTGTTTTGTGTACTGGAACACCACACCGGAATCTGTGACAGAAGCACCGGTCAGCACCTCCCCTTCCTTATAAACGGTCAGGTCAGCAAACTGTTCCTTGTCAGTCACGTCCTTCTTGGTGGTCCCGCCGATAATCAGGTTGATCCCATAGGCTTTGGTATCCAGCACATATCCGTTCGGTACGGAAATCTCTTTCAGGTACACGGTATTCTGTGTCTTTTCAATCGTGATACTGGATGCACCATTGGCATCAGTCGCAGGCATCTTTGCGATCAGGTTTTTTCCTGCTTCATCACTGTAAATGCCATAGACCGCACCGGCTACCTTCGCATTGCTTCCGGCATCCTTTTTCACGATCTCAATCTTTGCCATCTTGACCCATTCCACACTGAAATCCACATATTTTTCATCTGTGACACCTTCTCCAAATACCAGTGCCAGGTCCTGTGTGGATGACCCTGTGGTGATCTTATAAGCGGAATAATCCTTGGTAATGCTTCCTTTCATGGTCACTGACCAGGAACCGCTGACATCCTCTGCCTGTGTCAGAGGTGCGGAAAGATAAAACTTTGTACCACCAGATACTTCTACGCTTGCACCTGCCGCACTGGTCTTTCCGGTTGAAACATTGTGGAATTTCACGCCGGACGGAAGTTTCATCGTAATGGTTTGAAACACATCTGCCTTAAAGGTGATCTCTTCCGTTCTCTGGGAATTGCCGTCAATATAGGCTTTTACCTTCGCATTGGAAAATGACATTGCCACATCCGGGATCTCCGGCTGGCTCACACAGTAGTTATAGAGTTCCATAGCCAGTGACTTTCCGGTAGAGTTGGTGCCGGAAAAGGCATCACTGCTTCCATTTGCATACGCAGCTGCCAGATGGGTAATGATAAAACGCTTTCCGGTAGAGAAATCCGGATGCTTTTCTGCAAAAAATCCCTCATCCCCGCTGGCTTTTGTACCGTAATAGCAGACTTTCGCTAAAGTCTTTCCGTCACTCAGCTTTGTGATCGTATAAGTTCCATCCCCCGGTCCCGGCTTGGACGGCTGTACGCAATAGGCAGTTGCAGTAATATCACCAAATTTTACGGTATAAGGTGCGGTCAGGTAAGAACCCAGACCATAATCTGCATAATAGTAATATGACCCTCTGGTTACACTGACCGAGGTCGTGGATCTGGCACTTGCAAACAGTGCCTGTGCCTGAAACTGTACCGTTTCACCCTCTTCCAGGCTCAGCATATCAATTCCCTGTTCTTCGCCCTGTTCCAGTACATCGGATACGGAAAGCCCGGTCTCCGGGTCAACGGTTTCCTGCTCTTCGCTTTCCTCCAGTGCTGCATCCAGTTCCTCTTCAGGAAGGACTTCGGAGCTTTCTACAGTTTCAGTTTCCATTTCTGATTCAGCCTCTGTGACTGGTTCTGTGGAAGCTTCCGTCTCCGTGGAAATTTCCGTTTCTGCAGGCTCACTCTCTTCTACAGATAACGTCTGCGAGTCTGCCTCCCCGTCATCTGATGTTTCCTCCGTACCGCCGGAACCGGCATCTTCACCGCCTCCTTCTGAAGCAGCCTGCACTTCTGTTTCCGCCTCTTTAACGATCAGATTTCTGCTGATCTGGTACTTTGGATGTGCCTCATTGACCGGCTCTACATAGTAGACGGCTTTATAACTGTCTGCGTGGTCTGCAGCAAAATCCTTACCCTCTTCATTCTTAGCTTCCTCAAAAGTGACTTTTACTTTTTTGTCATCTTTGATCTCCAGCCCGGTAAAATCACAGGTGACATCAAATTCACTGCCAACAGTAATTTCATAATCTTTAGCTTTTACCACCTCATCTTCGTCCAGCAGGTCCTTGACCTCTTCATAAAGGGGCGGCTTTTCTTCCACTTTGGCTTCTGCCCCATACGCTGTCATGGGCGATAACACCGTGGATAACAGCGTCATCCCTGCCAGAAATCCGGATACGAGTCTCCTTAAGTTTCCTGTTCTTCTCATAGATCATGTCCTCTCTTTCATTTTTTATATGAAAACAGACAGCCTTCTGGCTGCCTGGTTCCTAACTACCTCTGGGGAAAATGCAGGTTAAACTGTGCTTTTCCCTCACCATCGGCTACCATTTCTACGGTAGCTTCATAACTTTTCCCAGTTCTTTTCGATACCAAATCTTTGTAATGGATCTTGCCTTTCTTCAGGAATTTTTTTGCCGTTGCTTTGTCCATCTTTTTCCCCTGGCTTGCAAGGAAATGGTCATCCTTCCACAAAGAAAAGCGGCATTCCTGCCCGGTACAGTAATAATTCTTCTTACCTTCCCTCACATCACTGCCACAGACCGGACATTTCCCGATCACTTCTCCTCTGGCTGTTCCCGGAAAACGGCTGCTCTCCTCCTCTGAAATCGAATGGTAACGGGAAATCAGTTCTCCCAGCATATCTGTAATTCCACTCAGGAAATGCTCTGCCGTCTCTGTCCCCTGTGCGATATGGTTTAATGCCATCTCCCACTCTGCTGTCATCTTCGGGGACTTAATCTCATCCGGAAGGACTGTGACCAGACCATTCCCCGCATCTGTCGGCACCAGATTCTTCTTTTCCCGTTTTACAAAGCCGGACTGGATGAGTTTTTCAATGATCCCGGCTCTTGTTGCCGGTGTTCCCAGACCTTTCTTTTCCGTATCCTCTGTCAGTTCTTCATTGCCTGCCCTCTCCATCGCCGCCAGAAGAGTGTCTTCCGTATACTGGCGGGGAGGCTGGGTAAAGTTTTCTGAAACAGAAGTGCTGCACGGACCGATATTCCTTCCAAGGTAAAGGTCAAACTCCGCTTCCTGCTCCGGTTCCCTGACACCAAGAAACTGTTTCATTTTCTTCTCTATCGCCTGGAACCCTTCTTGTTTTGTCTTCCTTGCATTGAAATAAAACGTATGGAAGTTGCAGGTCAGCTGGCACTTATGGGTCTCATAAATATAGGCATCTGCCGTTGCGGTGAGTACTCTGGCACTGATCAGATACAGGATGTTCCTCTCCTTTTCTTTCAGCTTCTGTAGGTCTGCTTTCTCCACTTCCGAAGTGGGGATAATTGCATGATGGTCTGAAACCTTTTTGGAGTTCAGTACTTTGGAGACCTCCGGTTCATACTCAATCCCCTCTGCGAAAGGCATCCTGGATAACAGCACCTGAATGAGCTTTCTGGTACTGTCCCCCATCTCATCCGTCAGATACTGGCTGTCTGTCCTGGGATACGTCACCAGCTTCTTTTCATACATCTCCTGCACTGCGTCCAGCGTCTGCTGTGCCGTATAACCAAAGATTCGGTTGGCATCCCTCTGGAGCGACGTCAGGTCATACAGTTTCGGAGGTCTGACCGTCTTTGTCTGGATATCTTCTTTCTCCACCTGACACATGCGTTCCTTACAGTCCGAAGCCACCTTGTCTGCTTCCTCTTTCTTCTGGAAATGACCGGAAACAGCATCAAACTCCCCGAATGTTAAGTGGGCTACATAGTATTTTTCTTTTACAAACTCCTTCACCTTCTGGTTCCTGTCCACGATCATGGCAAGGGTCGGGGTCTGCACCCTGCCCACTTTCAGGTTCTGGTTATAAAGGACGGAAAAAAGACGGCTCGCATTGATCCCAACTAGCCAGTCTGCTTTTGCCCTGCATAAGGCTGACTGATAAAGGTCTTCATAACACGAACCGTCTTTCAACGATGCAAACCCTTCTTTAATTGCACGTTCTTCCATGGAAGAGATCCAGAGCCTTTTGACCGGCTTTTTGCATCCTGCCTGCTCATAGACCAGACGGAAGATCAGTTCCCCTTCCCTTCCGGCATCTGTGGCACAGATGACCTCATCCACTTCTTTGCTGTTCATCAGTTTCTTTAAAATCTGGAACTGCTTCTTTGTCCCGTCAAGGACTTTCCTTTTCCATTCTTCCGGTATAATCGGAAGGTCTTCATATCTCCATTTTTTGTAACGTTCATCATATTCCGATGCATCACAAAATGCTATCAGATGCCCAACGCACCACGACACCAGATACTCCTTTCCCTCCACATATCCGTCCTTTCGTTCTCTGGCTCCGACCACCTTCGCCAGAGCCATCGCAACAGATGGCTTTTCTGCTATTACTAACTTCATCTCACTCTTCCTTTCTGCTCTCCATTTCAATATCGGATTCGACTTCATTCCCCCAGACATCCCATCCGGGCGTCTTCTGCCTGGCAAACAGCTCAATGCGGGGGACATCCCCCATCAGCTGCACGATCCTCTCCCTTGCTTCCTGCGGCTTTTTGCTGTGCTCCTCGATGTGGGATACAATCACCTGATGGACTCCTGCAGACTGCCGTTTCGGTGAACCTCTGGTTGCCAGGATACAGAATTCGGCATTGCTCCTTGTCCAGTACCCCATTCCCCAGAACAGGCTGTCCGCTTTCTTATTCTGCTTGATCCAGACAAAAGCAATGGTCTTATACTGGAATCCCCATGCCTGCAGGACGGAAAGTCCTTCCAGCAGGCACGGGACCGTCACCCACAAAAACAGGGCACAGTCCTTTTCTGCAATCTCCGCCACCGGCAGGGCACGGATCTCATCAATCCCCATTGTGGGGTAATGGCTCTCTGCACTCCGCCCTAATCCTTTTTTGGAATACACACGGTACTGCCACGGCGGATCTGCATAAATAACCGGATATTTTTTCATCTGCATCCAAACACCCCATTATGATTCCTCCTCATCATCCAGGACTTCCTCTGGATCCTCTTCATCCGGAAGTGTCTCTTCTTCCGCATCATCCGGTTCCGCAGGTTCTTCCACTTCTTCGGTCTCATCGTCCTCATATTCATCCTCATCATCGTATGCAAAGGCTTTCGATACTCCCAACACTGCACAAACATCATCTACGTTCATATACATTTTTTCCTGTGTCATACTCATATTGCTTTTTCCTCCGATAAATACTGTTCTACATGTTCCAGACCATAAATCTTGTCCTCAATATAACGAGTGGGCACCCGCCCTAAAATCACATAGTAGTTTTTACTTGCCAGATCAGCGTTCATCCGCTCCACCACCCTGTAAGCAAAGGAAACCGAGATATCAAATACTTCCGCTACGTCTTCCACTGACAGATACATCTTTCTTTTACGCATGGAACCATTCCACTCCCTTCTCCTGCGGGATCTGACAGACATCCTCAATCCCGTAAAAACGTTCCACAAAATACTTGGTCGGAACCTTGCCTTTAAGAACCAGATACCCTTTCTTTTCCAGTTCGCTGTTCAAATTTGCAATGATCTCATAAGCAGAGGTTGTAGATACCTCCAAAAGTTCACATACATCTGCTGCTTTTAAAAATAATTTGTTCTGCATAATCAGTACCTCCTTTGTGTTCTGAAAGTTTTCCCTTCATGTACACCGGACTGGCGGGAGGATTTTCGGACACATTTTTCCGAAATTTTGCAAATTTTCCACAGGTAAAATTTCCTCACAAATTCAAAAGCAATAAAAAAACAGCCTGCCCTGATGAAAACTACTTCATCAAAACAAACTGTTCTATAAAAATTTCCCGATATTCTCTTTTGGAAATGCAATGATATTCCGGAAAACCTTGCTTATTCAAGAAATCCGGCTAGTAAAAAAAATAATTTTTAACTCCATTTGCACTCCAGAGACAAAAATAAATCCCCGGGAAAGCCCATAAATACAGGCTTTTCCGAGGATTCGACTTCTACTCGAACTCAATCGTCCCTGGCGGCTTACTAGTCACATCATATACTACCCTATTGACATGATTCACTTCATTGATAATCCTGCTGGTAACTTTTTTCAACACTTCCCACGGAACTTCCGCCGCTTCCGCCGTCATAAAGTCAACGGTGTTTACCGCTCTCAGCGCAATCGCATAATCATAAGTTCTCTCATCGCCCATGACCCCGACGGAGCGCATGTTGGTAAGCGCCGCAAAATACTGGCCAATACCCTTGTCTAATCCAGCATTTGCAATCTCTTCCCGATAAATGGCGTCTGCATCTTGGACGATCCTGACCTTTTCTGCCGTCACTTCCCCGATGATGCGGATACCAAGTCCTGGTCCTGGAAATGGCTGGCGAAATACCAGATATTCCGGAATACCAAGCTCCAGCCCAACCTTGCGCACTTCATCCTTAAACAGATCACGCAACGGCTCGATAATCTCTTTGAAATCTACACAATCCGGCAGCCCTCCCACGTTATGATGAGATTTAATCACGGCCGATTCGCCGCCCAGACCACTTTCTACCACATCCGGATAGATCGTTCCCTGCACAAGAAAATCCACTGCGCCAATTTTCTTTGCCTCTTCCTCAAACACGCGGATAAACTCTTCGCCAATGATTTTTCTCTTTCTCTCAGGCTCTGTTACCCCCGACAGCTTTTCATAAAATCTCTCCTGCGCATTCGCGCGGATGAAATTCAGATCATAACCGCCGTCCGCTCCAAATACCGCCTCAACCTCATCTCCTTCATTCTTACGAAGGAGACCGTGATCCACAAATACGCAGGTAAGCTGATCTCCGATTGCTTTCGAAAGCAATACTGCCGCAACGGAAGAATCCACGCCCCCCGACAGAGCGCAGAGCACTTTCCCACTTCCTACCTTTTTACGAATCTCCCGAATAGAGTTTTCCACGAAAGAATCCATTTTCCAGTCCCCAGTACAGCCGCACACATTGTATACAAAATTGTGCAGCATTTCCTTCCCTTCCACCGTGTGAAGAACTTCCGGATGGAACTGAATCGCATACAGATTTTCATCCGGCTTCTCCGCAGCCGCCACCGGACAGTCTGCGGTATGTGCAGATACCACAAATCCCGGCGCTACTTTTGAAATATAGTCAAAATGACTCATCCAGCAGATCGTTTTTGGCGATATGTTTTCAAATACCCTGGAATCCTGCTTATCAACCAGCACCTCCGTTTTTCCATACTCACGTACAGCGGCACGTTCTACTTTTCCTCCCAGAATATACATCATAAGCTGAGCGCCATAGCACAACCCCAGCACAGGAATCCCCATTTCAAATAATTCTCTGGAATATGTCGGGGAATCCGGCTCATAACAACTGTTCGGTCCTCCGGTAAGAATAATTCCCTTTGGGTTCATCGCTTTAATTTTTTCAATATCTGTTTTATAAGAGTAAATTTCACAGTAGACATTACACTCTCTTACTCGTCTGGCAACTAACTGATTATACTGCCCACCAAAGTCCAGTACAATAACCACTTCGTTTTTCAAAGTCTTTCCTCCTGTTTTCTCTCAAAATACATTTATGTTTTTCCCACAAATCACATTTCGCAGATAGACAGACCGCTGCTTCGCCCCAATAGGCCGAAGAATTCCGCATAGCCAACCTGCCGTACAGCTTATTATAAAGGAATTCTTTCCTATTGACAAGTTACTTTCTCCATCTTCTCCCGCCTCTCCATCCGGAAACTTTAAAAAAATAACATTTTCCCCGGTATACCCCAATGGAAAATGCTATTTATAATTCCTTTTTTATCACGCCCCAGGCATCCAAAAGCCGTTCCATCTGCCATGCGGCATTTGCCGGACTGCTCGAAGGCAGTTTTACAATTTCTCTTCCTGTCTGATGATAACAATATTTCTGATACAGCTCACAGGCTTTTCCTCCATTCCCATAAATCCTACTGATGGACGCCCGTTTCAATATCACAGACAGATCTGCCGGCACCACATTTCGGATGGAACTGTCACTGGAGCCAATAATATCGCACTGTGCGATTACATCCCAGATGGCAATGCGTTTTTCCAGAAGAAATTTTTTCTTCTCCTCCACTGTTTCAGGAACGGGACAACTCATCAGCCCTGCCAGTATCCTCCAGAAACGATTCTGCGGATGCCCATAATAAAAATCATTTTCCCTGGACTTCACCGACGGGAAAGTTCCAAGAATTAAAATTTTTGAATTTTCATCAAAAACCGGCAAAAAGCTGTGAGAAAGTGTCTGATATTCTCCCATCTGCTGTTCCTCCCCTGCTCTTTTATCAGAATCAGTATATCATATCTGCCAGCCGTATGGCAATCATCCCTTTTTATGCAGATACTTCTCCTTTGTCGCCATTCCTCCCCGAATATGGCGCTCCTGCTTATTCACCTCCAAAACCCGTCTGGCTTTTGCCGCCAGATCCGAATTGATCTGCACAAGACGATCTGTTACATCCTTATGTACCGTACTCTTACTCACCCCAAACTTTTTCGCCGCCTGTCTAACGGTCGCATTCTGTTCAACAATATAATTTGCAATTTCCATTGCACGTTCTTCAATATAATCTTTCAAGGAAAATTCTCCAAAGACGATGTTTTTACAGTGTATGCGCCCCGTCCGAAAGCTATGCAGGCGATATGTAGGTAGGGCCTAAGCCCTACACATCACATTCCGGTTTCGGCGGTTTTCGGCCGCATTCATCCAAAATGGGAATCACTAAATCCAGTTTTGCTTTCAGCACCACTTCCAAAGACGTAATTTTTTCCACCATGCTCTCCACGGATTTGTTCACTTCGAGAAGCTCCTTTATATCACAGTCGCACTTAGCAAGAGCCTTCTGAATCTTCTCTCCCTCCGCATTGAGGATGTGGGAAATCGCCGTCTCCTCAAGTGCGATGGATTGCACAAGGGACGCGCTTGCACAACATTTATCAATGTTCGTGCATTGAATGACCGGCATACTCATATTGCACACTCCTTTTCTTGTTTTTCCTCTATATCATATGTAGAGAAAAAAATGCTACTGAAGCCTGCGGATCTTTCTGTCTGATCGTTCTCATGTGGCTGTGAGCCGTAACCATCCGAATATCATCCGCCGCGCCGAAAATACCAGGCGACGAAACCGAAAAAACAAGGCAAAAAAATAAAACAGACAAAGAATTTCTTCATCTGCTTTAAATTTTAATACAAATCCTGGTTTCGCTTCAATTCCTGATACAGCCTCGCGACGGGCAGCCCCACCACGTTATTATAATCCCCGCAGATTTTTTCAACATAGACTGCGGCACGCCCCTGAATTCCATACGCTCCAGCTTTATCCATCGGTTCTCCCGTATCAATGTAATCCCAGATTTCTTTTTCTGTCATGGGGTAAAACGTGACCTCCGTTTTCTCTGCGAAAACCTTCTGCGTCTCCTTTTCCGCTTTCTTTGTAAACAGCGCCACACCCGTATACACCTGATGGGTCTTTCCCTGTAGCATAGACAACATGGAAAACGCCTCTTCTCTGCTGTGGGGCTTTCCAAGAACCTTCCCTTCTGCCGCCACAATCGTATCTGCGCCGATTACCAGCGCGTCCTCTTCCGATGCCGCCACCGCCTTCGCCTTTAAAAAAGCCAGCTCCCTGACGATCTTATCCGGTTCTTTCTCTGTGATGATTTCCTCTGCATCACTGACCTTTACGGTAAAAATAAATCCCGCCTGCGTTAAAAGTTCCCTGCGCCTCGGCGATGCAGAAGCTAGTATGATATCCTTCATGTTCTCTCCTCCGTATCTGTTCTCTGTCTACCATACTACCACAGGTTCCCCCTTTTCTTCAACAGGTTCCTCTGCCCTTTCCAGTCCGCCTGTCCCACCTTACGGCATATAAAGCTCCAGCTCATAAATACAGCGCTATACCACCGCCTGTGCCAGATTCGGGCATGTCCGGTTTCTTCTGTCATATTCCCGGATTCCAATTTTGACAAACTCGCCATCTGAAGGAAACTTGTAGGAAACCCGTCCATATTTCTGATGGGTTTCATTTCCTTTTCCAAGCACCAGCAGCACTGTTTTCTCTTCCACACTTCGGATGGCATGCTGGATCGCCTGTCCCCGATCCTCTATGTACTCATAAGGACATCCCACCACCTCAAGGTATTCCCCGATTTCCTTTGCAATATCCTCCGGCGACTCTATGCCGGGATCATCCGCCGCTAAATAAACCTTCTCGGAAAACAATCCGGCGATCAATCCCAAATCCCTTCTCCTGTTATATGCCTTCCCTCCCGGACACCCAAAAATCGTAACGATCCGGTGACCCGGATATTCCATCAGCACAGACTCAAAAAGTTTCTCAAAGCTCAAGCGGTTGTGCGCAAAATCCACGACGACCTGCAAGCGTCCATCTGCGCTCGTGTACTCCTCCATTCTTCCGCAAACCCGCGTCTTTTTCAGAGCCGCCGTCATATATTTGACCGGAATTCCCATCGCCCACGCTGCCGCTATAGCCGCCAGCGCATTTTCCACATTGAAAATTCCGTGCATAGCAAGTGTAAAATGCTCTTTAAAATCTTTACATGTCACATCAAAATTCAGCGCTCCATTTTTCATATGGATATTACTTCCAAGAATATCGGGATTTCCTTTTGTTCCGAAGGTAATCACTTTTTCCGACATCCTGGCTGCGGCCAGAATCCTTTTTGCATGATCTGCGTCCAGATTGACACAGGCTGTTTTCGTCTGTTTAAAAAGAGAAAGCTTCGAGCTGAAATAATCCTCAAAGTTCTCATGCTCTGCCGGACTGATATGATCCTCCGAAATATTTAAAAATACTCCCACATCAAATTTGATCTTTCTTACCCGATGATATTTTAGCGCCTGACTGGAAACCTCCATCGTCATATACCGCATTCCGGAGTCCACCGCATTCCGGAAATACCGGAAAAGCTCCATCGATTCCGGAGTCGTAAGCCTGGACTCTTCGCATGATACGCCGTCGCAGGTCTCAATCGTGGAGATCAGTCCGGAAGCCTTTTCCCGCCTGTCCTTCAGATATTCATCGAGGATGGCCCGAATATAGTAGACCGTTGTGGTCTTTCCCTTCGTCCCGGTCACACCTGTGAGAAAAAGCTTCTCATCCGCTTTTCTGTAAAATGCCTTCGCCAGCACAGGCATTGCCTTTCTCATGCTTTTCACCAGAATATACGGAACTTCTCCCTCTGTCTCGTAATATTCTTCGCTTACATACACTGCTGCTCCCCTTTGCAGTGCCTCCATCAGATATTCTTTCTTAAATCCCGCCCCCTTGCACAAAAACATGCTGCCTGCTTCTGCCTCTTTTGAATCATAGGTCATATGACATACTTTTTCATTTTCTTTTTCATACAGGCAATAAGACAGCACCAATCCTTCTTCCATTAGCAAATTCAAATATTGTTTTATATGCTTCATCTTCATCCCCCTGATTACCCTTTATCTATTAGAGTCGGATTCTCCCTGAAAAGTTTCATCCTTTTTCGTAACTGTTCAATACCTTCACAGTTCCGATGCAAAAATCCATGAAAATCGTCTTCGACGATGGATTTTTGCACTCTTGAATCATGTTTTCACGGTCTCAGCAGCAAGTGCTTCGACCTGTTCTGAATAGTTACCCTCTTTCTAAGATTAAGTATAAAATCTACACCACGCTAAAATAAACAAAGGTGTGTAAATATGTTGTAAACAGGAACTGAAGATTTTCTTAATCTTATTCGTACCATCTCCGGTACAATTCCCATCTTCGGTCTGCACGCACCGGAAACTCCTTTCGATATTCTTTCGTATCTTCCCGAATCCTGGCTGTCAGAAGTCCTTCTCCCTCCAGAAATCCTGCGATCCTTTTCCCGTCCGGCGCAAAGATACAACTATCCCCCGCATAGAGAAGCCCTTTCTGACGTCCGCAGCAATTCACCCCTGCCAGATATACCTGGCACTCAATGGCTCTCGCCTGTAAAAGACATTTCCAATGTTCCCGTCTCCCCTCCGGCCAGTTCGCAGCCACGATAATGAGATCACATGTTTCTGCCAGTATCTGAAACGGCTCCGGAAAACGAAGGTCATAGCAGAGCAGGGTTCCAATGCGAAGCCCTCCCATCTGAAACACGGATAACGCTTCTCCCGCCTCGAAATACCTGTTTTCCCCCGAATAGCTGAATGGATGAACCTTCACATAGTCGCTCAGGATTCCCGCTTCATCTGCCACCGTATAATGATTCCGAGCTTTTCCTTCTGTCTTTTCCACCCATCCAAAGCCTATGGCAATCCTGTATTCCTGCGCCATTTTCTGCATCAGCCGGACAGTCCCGCCCTCTGACTCCGCAGTTTTCTCTGTTTGCATGGAAAACCCCGTAAAGCTCATCTCCGGAAAACAAAGAAGCTGCGCCTCCTGCTTTTTCGCCTCCCGCAGCCATTTTTTTGCCCGAAGCAGATTTTCTTCTTTATCTTCCCATAAAATATTCGTCTGGGCCAGCGCTGCCTTCATTCCTTTCCCCTCCCCCTTAACGGCTCTCGATTTTTCCAACATTTTTAATCAGCACGGAAATTGTTCCGTCCGGATTGGTCAGAAATTCGATCATATTTTTATTATGATAGGCTTCCATCGGTATCTTGATCTCAATCCCCGTATCCGTCAGCAGATGCTGCTTTTCAAACTTTCTGGTGGTCGCCGGATTCTGCGGCGCCACCGGGGTATCCGTGATATTCCACTTTTCCAGCTTCTCCTGTACCTCCTCTTTCATCTCTTCCTGGTCCTTAAAAATACGGTCGATTACCGTCGGCACATCCAGACTGCCCTTCTCGGAAAGCTCCTGATTGATGATGCTCTTTGCCTCCATCTGAACCTCGAACTGCTCTGATTCATCATAGTATTTTTTCTGCACATCCATCACTGTCCGGTTGACGATTGCCAGTTTTGTTTTCGGCGACATGGAACCTCTGCATTTTAAAAATAAAGAGGAAAAATAATTGGTTTTCACCCCGTTGACCTCATACTTTTTCTCAATCAGCCGAATCGAATAGTCCTCCAGGCTGATCAATGCGGCTTCCGCAAGCTTCTGCTTCTCTCCCGGAAGAATCGCCTTATATTTGATGACGTCGTTATGGTTTCCCCACGGGTCTGAATTCGTCATGTGGGTATAGCTGGACTTATAATTCATTTTCAGTAGCGCCAGATGCGGATGCTGCTCCACTGAATACTGTACCACTAAAAGGTCTGCTGCCGGAATATCAATATTCCCATTCATGATCGTATACAATTCCGTGGCAATCTGCCTGGAAATCTCTGCGAAATTTTCATCCTTCCATTCCAAAAGCAGCGGATAAATCCCCGATTCCTCTTTATCAAAGCTACAATTTTTCACCTCATCGCTCCCCGCAATCCGCAGAATATGTCCCCGCAGAAAATCCCCGAAATCGGAACCGTGTTCCAGCTCCCCATCTGATAGTACGGGCACTCCCACGCTGGAATCCAGAATATGTATAATCGAACGGTCAATGCGTATATCTTCACTTTCCATCATCTTTTACCTCTCTTTTCTTTCGTTCTTGTTCTGACTTCTTTATTCTACCAAAAAAAGTGCTTGCATTCCACATCGTTTTATGCTATTATGGAACTCGGTCGTTACGACTGGATAACTTTGGCTCCTTGGTCAAGCGGTTAAGACATCGCCCTTTCACGGCGGTAACACGGGTTCGATTCCC
>CAJKKX010000017.1 GCA_905200565.1 uncultured Lachnospiraceae bacterium | reverse complement strand
GGGACGGGGAAAACCGGATGAAGATTCAGAATGCAAGCATCCTCAGGGATGGGAAGGTGAAAGCGCTGTGAAGAAAGATGGAAAGGGGACAGGGAAAGTGAGCGAGAGACCAGAAATTACAGCAACATTGTCATTATGTATTCAAAAGTACATCAATCCCCATAACAACCCTCGGATTTACTGGGCGAAGGAAGTTACATTTGATTATGCAACCACTCATGCGGTGCGGGTAGATTATATGAAGTTCAAGCCTGTAAATAATACAGTGTCTGGAATTGAAAAGGGGGATTTCTACTGTTACGAGGTAAAATCGTCAGTAGAGGATTTCCACTCAAAGAACGGTCATAACTTCCACGGAGATTTTAATTATTACGTTATGCCGGAGGAAGTATTTGAAAAGGTCAGAAACGAAATACCGTATTATGTTGGTGTTCTTGTGCCAACTGATGACATATGGAGAACGCTTAAATCCATAAAGAAAGCAAAACGTAAAGACCGTGAGAGACCTGTATCGGAAATGCTGTTGATGATGTTTCGGTCAGCGGCAAGGGAGAGAGGTAAGGGAGAATGAATGATATGCAGGAAGTCAGACTTGCGTTGCTGACAGCGTTTCCGAGAAGCTTTATAAATGAACATGATGAATTTATAGCGCACGTAAGGACGAACCAATACATAATCCTTAAGGACTGCAAAACGCCGCTGGATGTGGAGTGTAAAGTTTTAGAGTGGTTTTCAAGGGCGGCGCACAAGACCTCTCCATATTCGAAGGAATGGAGAAATAGAAAATTCCATGAGTTTATGTTAAATGGGATAAATGCTTTTTTGGATACGAATTTCACGGAGAAGGATATGGACGAGATATATTGCGTTTTGGGAAATGCAATAAACCACGAAAAAACAGTGGATTTCGTGGAAAGTGATTATGATTTTGAAGTTTTAAAATGAATGAAATAGATTGTAAAAAGGAGTCAGTGGAAATGAGATTTATTCGAAAATTTGCAGAGTTTGTAGGATGTAGAATTTATCACGGCGAGAGATTTAATGAATGGAGATGCCCGAATAAAAAATGCGGTATGCAAGTATTAGAAGATTATATTTGTTGTCCGTATTGCAGTCAGAAACTTAAATTCAGAGCATCAAGAAAGGCGAAGCGGGCAGCAGGAGAACCGGAAAGGCGCAGAAGAGACACGTAATAAGGACGGAGGCAAGACGCATTTCCTTTAAAACAGTATTATTTTCGGGGACCGTGGAGGAAAAGGAATATGGAGAGATTAACAGAAAGAACTTCTGGTGGAATACTCGTAAAAGAGGATTACGGAGAAGATGTATTGAAAACGCTGTATCAATGCTATGGAGCAGAACCAACGGCGCATTATGCAAATTGCGATGAAGGATATTGCGCGGTTGATAAGCTGGCAGAATATGAGGACTTAGAGGAACAAGGGAAACTTCTGAAACTGCCTTGTGCGTTGGGGGATACGGTGTACGTTATACCAAGTAAAACAAACTATAAATTAAATATCCTTAATGGGCACGGAGAAAATAATCGGGTATATAAGCAAGTTGTGAACCGAATAGAAGTTAGCAAAAACGGATATTTGCTTTCTACCTGCGATGGAATGGCAAGCGTGGCGGATGTGTTTTATAAAGAAACATGGTTTTTGACACAGGAAGAAGCCGAAGCCGCATTGAAAGAATATGAGTATCAGATCGCGAAAGGGAAATAAATTATGGCAGTAGAAAGGGTTATTTTTTATTCTGTTCGATGTGATAAATGTAATAGCTTGCTGGAGGATTATACAGGAGAGCTTGCAAGGCGGACGCATAAGAGAACGCTGGCGGAAAATGAAGCGAAATTAAATGGGTTTATACAGATCAGTCCAAGAAAGTGGCTCTGTCCAGAGTGCGCAAAAGAATTATGAACAGCAGCAGGTGACACCGGACGAGGGGAGGGATTAATAGTGACAGAAAATGAATTTTTACAGATCGGGAGAAACAACCGCAAACTGAAGCAACTCCAGGAAAAATACAGGGAACTTAAATGTGACGACGGAACAGGCATGAAAGCGAATGACGGAATGCCACATGCAAGAAGTGCGCTCAATACCTCTATGAGCCAGGTAGAGGAAGCGTATGATATTGAGCTGGAATACCGGGAACTGTATTGCAGGAATATACGGCTGATACAACATGCCAGGTCATACATAGAAATAATCCCGGATTGGGTTATCCGTCTCGTCCTGACACTAAAATATATCAACTGCCTGCCCGAACATGAAGTAGCGGCGGCGATAGGGATAACAGAACAAGAGTGCAGGAGGATTCTACTGGTTCATTTCAACAATGTATTCTAGTCGTTATAGATGTTATAAAACTATTGACATTTGTGACTCTTGACTTTATAATAGAATAATCGAAGTGTATAAAAAAGAGGTTGAAACGTCCTGTAGAGATACGGGGCGTTTTTGCGTGCACCGGTTACTCAAGTCCGCCTGTTCCGGTCAGCAAACATAGGAGATTCAGAGATGACAGAAGAAATGCTTACATGGATAAAAGGACTGATAAGGGACGATAATCTTCATGCGTTCTACACATCGCCTGTCTGGAGGAGGACGCAGGCGAGGATACTAAAAGAGAATCACTATGAATGCAGCAGGTGCAAAGCCAAAGGGATGGTGACACGGGCTTGCACAGTACACCACAAGAAGTACTTGAGGGAATTCCCGGAGCTGGCGCTTGAGGACGACAATCTGGAGCCAATCTGTAAGAGCTGCCACTATAAAGAACATCACGGAAAAAAGAGAGGATTCCAGAATGAAGAAAGGTGGTAGGACACCCCCCCGGGTTAAAAAAATGAAAAAACTCCGGGGGGTCAGTGACCGGGAGGGGGACACGCCTTCGGAGAAATTTAAAAAAATTCCGAAAATCTGAGAAAGGAGGAGGTAAAATGGCACGCCCGACAGGGGAAGAAAAGGAAAGGAAAATGACGGAAAAAAGCCTGAAAAATGCGCTTTCACAGAATAAATTATCGGAGAAATTTCTGGAAGATAAAGTGAAAGAGTATATGTCGTTTTATGACGATTTACTCTACATTAATAAGACGTTAACCGCAATGAAAAATAGCGGAAACTGTACGCTAAAGAATTACACAGACGCCACAGCAGAAAAAAGAAGAATATCATCAGAGATGCGGAACATTCTGCGCTTCCTGGGATTGAAACCGGTGGATGTGAACCTTGTATCGGGCGGTGATGCGGATGAAGAGCTATAGCAGGTACATCGACCCGTACATCAGAAAGATTAAAAATAACGAGGTTGAGCATTGCAGGGAGCAGGAACAGATGATAGACAACATTGTCGTCCCGACGTTGGAAAGGGACGATGTTGTTATTGATGATGAAAAAATTGAAAAAGGGCTGTCTTTGCAGAAGTATTTCCCGTATCGGCTGATCGAATGGGAAATATTTTTATTTGCCTTAATCGTAGGTGTAACCTTCAGGAACGGCGATATTGCATTCAATGATATCCGTGTTATGGTAGGGCGCGGAAGCGGAAAAAACGGATTTATTTCGTTCCTGTGTTTCTACTTCCTGTCACCGTATCACGGAATAAACGGATATAACATTGACCTGATGGCGAATGCAGAAGATCAGGCAAAAACCTCTTTCATTGACGTGTATAACGTTATTAAAGACCCAGTAAAAGAAGAATACCGGACAGTGCTGAAAAAGAATTACCATGCGACAAAAGAACTGATCACCGGAAAGAAAACAAAGTCTATGCTTCGGTTCAATACCTCTTCAAAAAGAGGAAAAGACAGCAAACGTACCGGATGCGTCATCTTTGACGAAAAGCATGAGTATACGGATGTCCAGAACATGAACACTTTGAAATCGGGGCTTGGAAAGGTATGGTATGGAAGGACTATCACCATCACCACGGACGGGCACATCAGGGGAGGAGTGCTGGACCAGGAGAAGGAACAGAACCGGGCGATCCTGAAAGAATACAATCCAATGAACCGGACATTGGTATTTTGGTGCCGCATCGAGGACGAAAAAGAATGGAACCAGATAGATAAGCTCGTAAAAGCGATTCCGAGCCTGGAAGATTTTCCGAGCCTGAAAACAACCATCCTGAAAGAGATCATGGACATGCCCTACAACATGGACTATTTTCCAGAGTTCATGGCAAAGCGCTGTAACTACCCTGTCGGAAACGCAGAGAACGAAGTTGCATCGTGGAAGGACATTGAGGAGGCAACCAAAGAAGACCTCCCGGAACTGGAAGGAAAAAACTGCATCGGAAGTGTTGATTACGCGAAAACAGATGACTTTGTGTGCGTGGGGCTCACTTTCAGGCAAGAACAAAGGATTTACCATATGCAGCACACATTCATATGCACAAGGTCGAGGGATCTGACCGGAATAAAAGCGCCGCTTAAGAAGTGGGAGGCCGAAGGAGATGTAGAGTTCATTAATGACGTGGAAATCTCTCCGGAGATTGTGACAGGATGGTTTGAGGAAATGGGGAAAAAATACAATATCCTGAAAATAGGAATTGACAATTTCCGCTTCTCACTGTTGAATTCAGCATTCAAAAAAATAGGGTTTGATGCGTTTGAGAGGAAAAATATTTTCCTGGTGCGCCCGTCGCACATCATGCAGGCAGCCCCGATTATCAATTCGCTGTTCGTCAACCACATGGTGTCGTTCGGAAAGACGCAGATCATGCGCTGGTATATCAACAATACAAAAAAGATCATGGACGAAAAAGGAAATATCACTTACGGGAAAATCGAACCACGATACCGAAAGACAGACGGGTTCATGGAATTCGTAAATACAATTGTACTGCTGGACGAACTGCCGGAAGAGATTGATTACGGAAATATTAATTTTGATGTTTACAGCTATTAAAGGAGGGAAAAGAGCATGGGGTTCTGGAATTGGCTGAGAGGAAAGATGCTGAGAGGGAAAACAGTAGAAATATCCGGTAAGACTATAGAAGAGTACATAGACCAGGAAAAAATGTCGACCCTCGCAATGGAGGAATTCACCATACACGCAGCGATTAACCTGATCGCCAACTGTGTATCAAAGTGCGAGTTCAAGACCTTCCAAGACGGGAAGGAGAAGGAGGGGGAAGAATATTACGCATGGAATTATGAACCAAACAGGAACCAGAATTCAAGCCAGTTCCTACAGGAGCTGGTGGAAAGGCTGTTGTATTATAACGAATGCTTGGTGGTGGAGGCTGACGGCCAGCTCGTCATTGCAGAGTCTTTCACGAAAGAAGAATATTGCCTGAAAGAGGTTCTCTTTAAAAATGTCTACCGTGGAGGGCTGACTTTCAAACGGACATTCCCTATGTCGGAAGTACTGTATTTCCGGCTGAACAATAAGAACATCCGGCAGCTCCTGTCAAACTTATGCAAAGGCTATACGAAACTTCTGGAGGACGCCGTAGATAAATACGAAAAAGCCGGAGGGGAGAAGGGGACGTTAAAAATTGACGCAAACGCTGGCGGGATGACTTACGGGAAAAAGACGTTTGAAGAAGTGTACGAAGAACTGATGAATGAACGCTTCAAGAAGTTTTTTAACAGTCGAAACGCAGTGCTTCCTTTACATAACGGATTCACGTACACAAAGCAGGCGGCGGAGCAGAGCAAGAAATCCACATCGGAGATGAAGGATATTACGGACGTACTGGATGAGATTGTGGAAACGGTAGCACGGGCGTTTAATATTCCGGTATCGCTATTGAAAGGCGATGTATCGGACGTGGAAAAGATTACAAAAAATTTTCTTACCTTCTGCATAGACCCGATCTGCGAAATGATTCAGACAGAGATCAACCGGAAGCGGTACGGCAGAAAAGAGATACAGAAAGGAAATTATCTGAAAATAGATACGACGACCGTAATGCACACGGATGTTTTTGAGATTGCGGAAAAAATTGACAAGCTGATTGCCAGCGGGATGTACTGCATTGATGAGCTCCGGAAGAAGGCGGGAGATACAGAGCTAAACACGGAAGAAAGCAGGACGTACCGGATAACAAAGAATTATACAGACATTGGCAATTTGAAAGGGGGTGATAAAGGTGAAAACGAGTAAGACAAAGTTCAGGTTCGAACAGATGGAAGGCGAGAGCACACATAAGCTGTATATCTACGATGACGTGACGGCCTATGGGGATTTCAACTGGGAGACATGGGATTACGATGACGCTGAGACCAGCGCCAATTATTTCCGGCAGCAGCTAGAAGAAATCCCGGAGACGGCGGAGATTGAGCTGCATGTAAATTCGAACGGCGGGGACGTCAAAGAAGGGATTGCAATCTATAATCTGCTGAAGCATCATGGGGCACACAAGACATGTTACGTAGATGGGTTCGCCTATTCGATAGCGAGCGTCATCTGCCTTGCCTGCGACAGAATTGTGATGGGGCTTGGGACGTCCATGCTTATCCATAACATGGCCATGTACGCCTACGGGAACGCCGAAACGCTGCGCAAATATGCGGATGATCTGGATACTTTAATGGAATCAAACCGCAAAATTTACATGGAAAGGGCGAAGAACCTGACAGAAGAACAACTGGCCGAAATGATGGACAAAGAAACCTTCCTGACGCCGGAACAGTGCCTGGAATATGGATTCTGCGACGAAATCGGAAGCTACCAGGCAGACAGCGAACAGATACGACAGCAGGAAAATAAAATCATTCAGCAGTTGCGGCAACAGTTGAACGGCGTGCAGTCCTTCCGGCAGGAAATGAAACAGTTTGTCACAGAAGAACTGCCGCCGGGAGAGAAAACGAATAACAATGAAAAAAAGGTGCTCGAAATGATGAGCGCCTTTTTAAATTCATTCCAGAAAGGGGAAGAAGGATGAAAAACAAAGACTTATTAAAACAGGAAAACATGGAACTCATGCAGGCGCTGTCAAAAGCAATGAAAGACGACGACCAGGACGCGATGGCGGAAGCCTTTACCCAGTTTGCTTCAGGGGTACAGGAAAGGATCATGGAGGAATACGGCGAGCTCCGGCAGAGCAGGGATACGGCCGTATTAGCGTCAAGGGGAATCAGGCAGCTTACGGCAGAGGAAACGAAATTCTATCAGGCGTGGATTGAGGCGGCGAAGTCGCCAAACCCGCAGCAGGCGCTGGTGGACATTAACGAGGCAATGCCGGAAACAATCATGGATTCTGTAATTGAGGACATGCAGGAAGCGCATCCGCTCCTGTCCGCGATAGACTTTACGAACTGCCAGGGGGCAATCAAGATGATTGTAAATGCTGACAATATCGACCTGGCAACGTGGGACGCTCTCACAACGGCTATTTCGACAGAACTGGCAGGAAAGATCGATACGATGGATATGACGCTTGCAAAACTGAGTGCATTCATTCCAGTACCGAAAGATATGCTGTCCCTGGGTCCTGTATGGCTTGACAATTACACACGCATTATCCTGTCAGAAGCGTCAGCGGGAGGACTTGAAAAGGGAATCCTGAAAGGAACCGGGAAAAATCAGCCGATCGGCATGTGCAAAGACCTGGACGGCGCAGTCACACAGGGCGTATATGCAGACAAGACCAAAATCACACTGACATCTCTGAATCCCGCTGAGTACTGTGCGGCAGTAGCGCCGCTGGCAAAAAAGCCTTTGGGAGGCTATCGGACAGTGCCGGAAGTCATGCTGGTCGTAAACCCGGCGGACTACATTCAGAAGGTACTTCCATCGTCTACGGTGAGGGCAGCGGACGGGACTTACAAAAACAATATCTTCCCGTACCCGACAAGGGTTGTGCAGTCCTCCGTACTGAATGAGGGCGAAGCGATCCTCGGCCTTCCGAAAAAATACTTTATGGGCGTCGGGGCTGGTTCATCCGGAAAGATTGAGTATTCGGATGAATACCAGTTCTTAGAGGATAACCGGGTGTATATCACGAAGATGTATGGAATGGGACGGCCGAAAGACAACAACGCCTTTATCTATCTGGATATCTCGAAGCTCAAACCGCTGCCGCTTGAGGTGAAAGTGACGAACGGGCTTGAAGTAGAAGTCACAAATGGGGAAGATAATCCGGTGGTCACAAAAGCAAAAGCCACGTCTTAACCGGACGGGGCGGGACAAATGACAGCGGAAATACTGGGTGATGTCCGAAACTACCTGGACATCACCTGGCAGGATGACGAGACGGACAGGAAGCTGACAGGTATCCTGGAACGTGGAATGAAGTATCTCGACCATGCAGCAGGAACAGAACAGGACTACACCGCAGAGGGACTGCCAAGAGCGTTGCTCTTCGACTACTGCCGCTATGCCAGGAATAACGCCCTGGAACTGTTCGGGGTGAATTTCCAGGCGGAATTGATTTCGCTAAGAATGGGGGTGCAGGCGGATGACTACGCCAGAAAACAGGGCTACATTTGAGACGTTCAATGACGGCATATGCAGCATCCGGGAGATTGACGAAGATGGGAATGCAGGCGCGGAGGCCGGAAGGTTCCGGTACGGGGAGCGGACAGTGGGGATAAAACGCTACCAGGAAGCCTTGACAAACAAAGTGCAGATTGACCGGCTTATCCGCATCCCATACCAGATGTGGATGTCCACGGAATACCTGGCCGTACTCAGGGGGGAAGTCTATGAGATCGTGCAGGTACAGTCAATCATGGATTCACTGCCAAAGTCCAATGATCTTTCTCTACACCTTGCAAGGAAAAGGAGGGACGCAGGTGGCACAGTTCAACGTAAGGGGGATGGATGAATTTGCATCAGCCCTGGAGCGGATGGGGCGGATTCATGAGATTGCCCCGAAGATGCTGGAAGAAGCGGCGCCAATCTTAGAGAGGGAAGTCATCAGGCAGGCAACGCCGCACTGGGTAAGCGGGGACATGGTAAAATCCATCAAGCGAACAAAAGTAAGAAGCGGGAAAACAGGAGGATATTCCATATGTGTCCGTCCAACAGGAAAAGACAGGAAGGGTATAAGGAACATGGCGAAAGCCGCATGGATGGAGTTTGGCGCAAAAGGCCGCCCGGCCGTCCCCATCATAACGACTGCCGTACTGAATGCGACGCCGGAAGTCATGGAAAAAATGCGGGAAGTATTTAACCGGGAGGTTTCCAGATGAAAGCAGAGGAATTATTAAAAAAGACGCTGGAAGAAACAGGACTTCCGGTGAAACCTTATGAGTACAAAGGCGCGAAACCAGAGTACATCGTGTACAATGAAGAAGATGAGCGCTGTACTGCTTACAGGGATGACCGCCCGGAGGGGGTATCTGTCTGGTGGCAGGTGCATTTATTCACGCCCTCGCAGGCAGATTACCGGGAAATGAAAAGAAGAATCAGAAAGATGCTTCTCGATGCGGGATTTGGAGTAGGGGCGGTAAGAACATTGTATGAAAAAGAAACAGGAACTGCACACGTAGTAATATCGTGCAACATCATAGAGAATATGGAGGAATAAGAGATGGCAAAAGTAGGATTAAAATACCCGGTGGCAGCACCGATGAAAGAAGATGGAAAAACCTATGATACAGGGTTCGTGATCGCAAAAGCGATCAAGGCATCCGTGACAGCGAACAACAACGATGTAAAGCTCTATGCGGACGATGGGATTGCGGAATCCGATAAGTCCTTTAAGGATGGCACGTTGTCCCTGAATGTGGACGACCTGACACAGAGCGCTTATGCGAAGATGCTGGGACATGAATTTACGGAAGCATCGGAGGATGGAAAAACACCGGCACTGGTGACAGCGTCCGTCAGCGATATTTCACCGTTCCTGGGCGTGGGCTTTTATGGGGAAGTGATTCGGAATGGCAAGCCGTATTATCTGGCAAAATGGCTCAGAAAAGTAAAATTCGCAGAGCCGAACGACGAGACGGATACCAAAGGGGAGACCGTGGCATTCCAGACGCCGACCATTGAAGGAACGGTATTCCAGGCAGATGACGGTGTGTGGAAAGAACAGGCGGAATTCGCCACAGAAGAGAAAGCGAAAGCGTGGCTGGATCAGAAAGCGGGGCTTGCAGTTCCAGAAGGAGATGAAACAGTTGACACGCCGCAAAAGGGCTCTGAATAAGGAGGAAACACATGAGCGAATTAAAACCAACGGGAGTACCGATCAAGCTGGATGGGGCAGAGCGGCATTTTCTCTTTACTCTGAATGTGGTAGATGAAGTACAGGACCATTATGACTGTAGTCTGGAGGAAGTCGTCAATAAGCTGACAGACAAGAAAGAGTCTGTCAAAATCCTGCGCTATCTGACGATGGCGCTCCTGAATGACGAAGCAGAACGGTCACCACAGGCCGAACTGAAAACGTATACAGAGAAAGAGGCCGGGTGGCTCATTACCCAGGAAAATGTTCTTGAAGTGACGATGGACGTCCTTCGGGCTTATGGCCTGTCGCTTCCGGAACCGGATGAATACGCCTCCCCAAACGGGGAGGGCGGGCAGAAAAGATAAACACTGCCCGCATTTTATACATCGGCTGTAAAATCCTGAACTTCCGTCAGGAAGAAGTAATGGCAATGACACTACGGAAATTTTTCCTGCTGTTTGATGCGCACCTGGAAATGAGTGGATTAAAAGAGCAGGAAGTGACGATAGACCAGGTGTTCTAAAACCTTGATTTCCGCAGACATAAACGATATAATAGACACGTAAGGAAGGGATTGAAATGGGGGTGTGAAACATGTTACTGAAAATATTCGTAGCAGCAGGCATATGGTTGGCCATCTTACAGATCGCAGATGTTGCAGCGTGGGGATACAGGAAAGCATCAGGGCGGAAAGAAACAGATCCAACAGTGAAAAAGGTACGCTGGCTACTGGCTGCATTGTTAGCGCTGACGGCGCTATTAGTGCTTTATAAAAGCACGCCGGAGACAAAGCACTGGATTTTATATGGATTCGGGAAAGCAGACACGGAGCAGCCCAGTGAAATCAAGATTGTAAGGATGGCAGTCATATACCTGGCAGTGTTCAAATATGGCGATCTGTCAGCAAAGTTGTATGAATGGCTATGCAGAAAAACAGACACCCCAACTACACAGGAGTGCAGACTAAAAAGTAAAACGGTGCGATGGGTGACGACAGCCATATTACTGGCGTTTGTGTCAATCATTGCATCGCTTGGGTTTTTTGGAATATTGTTTGTACTGATTGGGATTGCAGTATTAGCAATGTTTTTAGAATAAAGAATAAATCAACAGGACTGAGGGAGCCGCGTATCAAAAGGCGTCGCAAATATCATTCAGGGATATTTGCGATGCCTTTTTGCAAGGAGGGATTACATGCCAGGGGAAAATTTCGAAATTGGCGCATTTATTAAGCTGGACGGGGAGAGCCAGTTTAAGACAGCAGTTTCAAGCGTAAATAATAGCCTTAAGGCAATGAAAGCAGAAATATCAAAGGTGAACCAGGATTACGCAGGAAATTTGAATTCCGTGGAAGCATTGGGACGGAAACAGGAGATCTATGGAAGGATTCTGGATGAACAGCGGAAGAAGATAGAAAGGGTAAATGAAGGGCTGGAAAACTCCAGAAGGAAATACGAGGAATACGGACAGAAGGTTGAACGGGTAGGCGCAGAATTGGAAAACGCCGAAAGAGACCTGGAAGCCATGCGGGCGGCGGGCGAAGCTTCGGAAGAAGAGATGAGACGGCAGGAAGAGGCAGTCGAGGAATTGCGCAAAGCCCTGGAAAGGGCCGGGGAGAATTACGGAAAACAGGAAGCCAGGGTCAGGGGATGGGAAGCGAGTCTTGCAAGGGCGGAGGCAGAGCTTTCCAGGATGACAAACCGATCAAATGAAAACCAACGTCATTTGGATGAGGCGAGACGTTCCGTAGACCAGCACAGCCACAGCATTGACGGAAACGGCAGGAGGGTGCGGGAAGCAACGGAGGCGACTATAAAATGGGGGGAGGCGCTAAAGGGTTCTGTATCTAGGAAAGTAATTGATGTGGCAGTTGACGCATTGAAGGAATTAACAGCGAGTGCTTACGAAAATACAATAGAACTTGAAAAAGCCGGGAACCAGATGGAAGCAAGCCTGAATGTTTCCGGTGCGGCAGTAGAAAGATATAAGGGTGTTCTTGAGGATGTCTATAAAAATAATTACGGCGACAGCCTGGAGGATGTAGGCAATACAATAGAAAAGACCATCCAGACGTTAGGGGAGCTGAACGGAACAGAGCTCACAAACGTGACGGAGAGTGCTTTTGCCCTGCGGGATACTTTCGACATGGATATGAATGAAACTCTCCGCGGAACCAGGAGCCTCATGTACCAGTTCGGCATGAGTGCGGAAGAAGCTATGGATTTGATGGGAAGGGGTGCGAAAGCTGGACTGAATTACACGGATGAGCTGGGAGACAACGTATCAGAGTACGCCGGAAATTTCGCCCAGGCAGGGTACAGCGCACAGGAATACTTTCAGCTTCTTAAAAATGGAACAGAAAACGGAGCCTACAATCTGGATAAAGTCAATGACGCCATCAACGAGGTAACAAACAGGATGGCGGACGGGACGATAGAAGGGGCTCTGGGAAGTTTTAGCGAAGGAACTCAGAATTTGTTTTTGGAATGGCAGGCAGGGAATGCTACACAGAAACAGGTGATTGATTCCATTGTGAACGATATCGGACAATGCAAAACCGAACAGGAGGCCCTTACAATGGCGGCCACTGCTTTCGGAACAATGGGGGAGGATAGCAACCTGAAATTTGTCCAGTCCCTGACAAGTACGGGGAATGCCTTCGCAGATGTGCGTGGGCAGATGGAGGAAATTAAGGATATAAAATATGATGACCTGGAAAGCCAGATTACGCAGCTTACGCGCCAGATACAAATGCAGCTGGGGGAGCAGATAAGGACGCTGCTTCCAATGGCACAATCCGGGCTGGAAATGATTGCGGATAATTTAGCACCGATTGAATCGGCGATTATAGGGCTTGGAACGACAATCACAGTTGTAAAGGTAACCACCAGCAATATGTTCATGGGAGCGGTGGCAAGTGTAAAAGCATACTGGATATCACTTGGAGAAGCAGACGTTGCTACTAAATTATTGGCGACATCTACGCACGTACTGAATACTGCAATGTCCTTTCTGAAAGCGCACTGGTTGGCAATATCAATAGGCGTTGGAGTCTGCATTGCGGTTTTCGGTGCATTGGCAAACTCGCAGAGAAATGTGAAGAATGAGACAGCGGAACAGGCGGAGGAAATTCATAACCTGTCAGAAGAATTAAAAGAGCTGAAAAAGAGCGCAGAAGAAAGTAAGGGAGCATTTGAGGACAATAAAAACAAAGTGGAAGTGGACAGCAGTTCCCTTCAGGTGATGGCCGACAGGCTTTATGAGCTGGCGGGAAGTCAGGAGGATTTTGCAAGCCGGAAGGGCGAGATGCTCGGTTACGTCAATCAATTAAATGAGGCAATCCCAGGGTTAAATCTTGCACTGAATGAACAGACAGGCGAATTAAATATGGGAAAAGATGCGGTTGACGGCTACGTCAACTCTATGAAACAGACAGCACTTGCGGACGTATATGGGGATCGGATGGCCGAGGTAGCAGGAAAAATCGCAGAGGCGAACCAGATATCAGCCACAGCGGCGAAGGAAAAGGCAGACGCTGAAGAGGAATTGAAAAAAGTAGAAGCTGAACTGGCAGAAATAGGAGAAGATGGAAACAAGACTTTAAAGCAGAGCACATACCTGACGGGACAGGCGGAAACAAAGGCGGATGCGTTAAGGGCAAAGCAGGCAGCCTTGAAATCTAACATACAAAACAGTAACGAAGTAATAGAGGAACAGGGGAAGTTTGTAGAAGAATGTAAAAAAGAGCAAGAAGGGCTCGGAAAGGAAATCCAGGAGACGTCGGATTCAATGGAAGATTCGACAAAAGCCGCACAGGAGAATGCAAAAGCAATGAAGAAAAATGCGGAAATAGCGGAAGCATCCTCTGAAGCACAGAAGAAAGCCCTGGAATCCCTGCGCGGAAAATTCGAGGAAGTCAAATCCTCCATCGA